>NZ_JABFBC010000026.1 GCF_013093415.1 Halovulum dunhuangense | reverse complement strand
ATGGAAACGATCATCCCATTGCTTGCCGGTCTCGCGCTGCTGGTCGTCGGCGGCGAGTTTCTCGTCCGCGGGGCTGTCCAGGTGGCAACGAGACTTGGTGTCTCTCCGCTGGTCATCGGCCTGACGCTGGTCGGGTTCGGGACATCCACCCCCGAACTCGTGACGTCGGTGCAGGCCGCCCTGACGAACGCGCCCGGCATCGCCTATGGCAACATCGTCGGGTCGAACATCGCCAACATCCTGCTGATCGCCGGTGTCGCCGCGATCATCAGCCCCATGACCATCGCCTCGATCGCGCTGCGGCGGGACGGGATGGTGATGCTTGGTGTCGCGGTCCTGTTCGGCGCGATAGCGCTTGTCATGCCGATGGGCAGACTGATCGGCAGCGCGTTCGTGGCCATGCTGATCGTCTATGTCTACCTTGCGTTCCGGCAGGAACGGAACGCGTCGCAGGTCGACCATGGTGCCGTCTTCGACAAGGGCCTCGCGCTGCAGGAAGCGGACCCCGCCCTCGTTCCGCCTGCAACGCCCGAGCGGCCGCTTGCCGTATCGGCCCTCATCGCCCTTGGCGGGCTGGTCCTGGTCGTTCTCGGCGGCCGCCTTCTGGTTGGCGGGGCGGTGTCGCTGGCGACCCAGTTCGGGATTTCGGAAACGGTGATCGGG
>NZ_JABFBC010000025.1 GCF_013093415.1 Halovulum dunhuangense | reverse complement strand
TGACCACCGCCGGCGTGGGTCTGGGGTGTCGTTCGCCATCGACCGTGCACCCTGATCCATGTTGGCGGGAGCCTGCCCCCACTAGGGGCTGTCGGCTCCGAGGCCGTCATGACGCGGCGAAAAACCGGGGTTGGCGACCCGTGTCTCAGCATCTCCATCAAGTCAGCGCTGACGTGGTTTTTCCGCTGCAGTTTGACTGTCATGCTGGTGCATCCCTGCCGGCCTCACCGGACCTCCAAAGGGTGGTATACCCCAGGCTGGCAAGGCCCGGTGCTTGCGCACACTGTACGATTTTCTACGCCTCAGCCCCATGGTTCGGGACGCGCCTTAGTAACTTTATAAAGAGTGAGTCATGTTCCCGTTCATTTTGGCTTCAGGTGACAGACAGCTACACCCCAGACAGAAGCATCCACTGTCCAAGCTTACAGGGTCTGAGACAGAGTCGGACAGGAGATGAAGACGAGCCACGTCACTCTTCATTCTTCTCCCTCTGTCTTTGCCTTCGTTTCTTCCCCCCCCCAATTGATCGCGCGTCAAACCCGGACGATGGATCGCGCGCCTTCTCCCCCGGCGCGGTTCCTGCTCATCTCAGGCCCGATCCATCGGGGCGTCCTGTTGGCCCTTCCAGGTCTTTGAGAGCCGGTCGAGCGTCTTTCTGGCTCTCTCGTTCAGTTCAGTGAACTTGTTGAACCGCTTCTCGGGCACCGACGGGAGCATCGAGTGGTCCATCAGGTCCATGTCATACTTGCGCGCGCGTCTGTTGAAGGCGCGCCGCTGTTCCTTCTCGGCCCACTGGTACATGGCGAGCCCGAACACACCCGCCTTCCGGAATGCTGTCTCGTACCTGGGGACCCGGATCGCCTGTACCAGCTGTTCGACGTTCACCGGCTCCGGCCCGGCGTAGACCATTGTCGGGATGTAGAACCGGAAGAAGT
>NZ_JABFBC010000024.1 GCF_013093415.1 Halovulum dunhuangense | reverse complement strand
CGGAACTGACCTCGAACGCCATCCTGCGGTGGTGTTCCGAGCATCGTGTCGAGTGGCACTACATCGCGCCCGGCAAGCCGATGCAAAATGGCTTTGTGGAGAGTTTTAACGAGCGGATGCGCGACGAACTGCTCAACGAGACAATTTTCCGCAATCTGGCCCACGCGCGTGTCGTGATCGCTGCCTGGGCCGCCGACTACAACACCGAGCGACCGCACTCGGCCTTGGACTACCAGACCCCGGTCGACTACGCGCGGACCCTGACCACCGCAATCGCCCGCCCCGCTGCGCCAGATGAAAGCTCCGCGCGTCGGGCGATTGCTCAACCTGCGCCGACCGGCGTAAAAACCAACCGGGCTCCGGTCGCAGCTGGATGAAAGTTCAGTGGCAGCTCAGTTTCACTTCAGGTTGTAAAGCATGAAAAGCGCAGTAAAAGATTGACAAGGCAGTTGCCAGCCACAGCAAAAATCCTTGCTGATCACCGTGGAAATGTACCGTCAGAAACATTCCGCGTGCGAAACATGCGCAGATATGATCGCCAGAGGGTAAAGGTACACGCTGTGTATTGAATAAATGCAGCTCGGAGTAGTGTGATCTGCGTGATTGCGGGCGATGAAAAATAACGACGCAGGGGGATGATGTTTAATGATTAGGTGCAATATATTAGCCCTTGTCAGCGTTGCTGACGTGAATGAATTTTTTATTAGCTCACTAAAAATCGATGGTCATAAAGTTTATTTTGCAAAGGATGTTCGTGAATTTAAAGACATTGAATCTGTGTGCTCAATCGATGTCTACTTGATCGACCCGGTCCTTCCTGGCGCGAACGGGCTTGAGATCGCGCAGGAAATCAGGCGGCGATCGGACGCAGGAATTGTTCTCATCAGCGGAAAGGCAACTGAAGTTGATGTAGTCCTGGGGTTTGAAAGCGGTGCTGACGACTATGTGGCAAA
>NZ_JABFBC010000023.1 GCF_013093415.1 Halovulum dunhuangense | reverse complement strand
GTTCGTGGGCCAGGTGCTGGAACTGCGCGCGCGCGAACGCACCGGGGACGCGATCCGCGCGCTGCTGGACCTCGCGCCCAAGACCGCGCGGCGCATCCTGCCGGACGGCACCGAATACGATGCGCCGCTGGAAAACATCCTGGAGGGCGACCGGCTGCGGGTGCGCCCGGGCGATGCAGTCCCCGTTGACGGGACGGTGATCGAGGGGCGCTCGTCGCTCGATGAGAGCATGCTGACCGGCGAGTCGATGCCCGTCGAGAAGGGTCCGGGCGATGCGGTGACCGGGGCCACGATCAACAAGAATGGCAGCCTCGTGATCGAGGCGGGCAAGGTCGGGTCCGACACCGTGCTTGCGCAGATCGTCGCGATGGTGTCGAACGCGCGGCGCTCGCGCGCGCCGATCCAGGGGCTGGCCGACCGGGTCTCGGCGGTCTTCGTGCCGACGGTGGTCGCCATCGCGATTATCGCCTTCGTCGTCTGGCTGGCCTTCGGCCCCGAACCCGCGCTGGTCTTCGCCATCGCCTCCGCCGTGTCGGTGCTGATCATCGCCTGCCCCTGCGCGCTTGGACTGGCGACACCGATCTCGATCACCACGGCGGCCGGGCGCGGGGCGCAGGCCGGCGTGCTGATCAAGGACGCGGAGGCGCTGGAGCGCATGGCGGGTGTCGACACGCTGATCGTGGACAAGACCGGCACCCTGACCATGGGCAAGCCGAAGCTGACGGATACGGTCGCGCTCGGGGAGATGGACGAGACCGACCTGCTGGCGCTGGCCGCAGCGCTAGAGCGCGGCTCGGAGCACCCGCTGGCCGAAGCGATTGTCGAAGGGGCCGAGGCCGAGGGTGCGGCACGCCTTGAGGCTGCCGACTTCGAAGCCACGACCGGCAAGGGTGTGCAAGGCCGCGTCGGCGGGCGCGCGGTGGCGCTCGGCAATGCCGCGATGATGCGGGAGATGGGGCTCGACACCGACACGGCCGAGGCAAGGGCCGACACCCTGCGCGCCGAGGGCAAGACCGCGATGTTCCTCGCCGTCGATGGCGCGCTGGTGGGCATCGTGGCCGTGGCCGACCCGATCAAGGACTCGACCGCGCAGGCCATCAGGGAGCTTCATGCGCAGGGGCTGCGGGTCATCATGGCTACGGGCGACAACGCGCGCACGGCGCAGGCGGTGGCAGGCAAGCTCGGCATCGACGAGGTGCGCGCCGGCATCCTGCCCGAGGCCAAGAAGGACCTGATCGACCGCTTGCGCCGCGAGGGCCACAGGATTGCCATGGCAGGCGATGGCGTCAACGATGCGCCCGCGCTGGCCGCCGCCGATGTCGGGATCGCCATGGGCACGGGGGCCGATGTGGCGATGGAAAGCGCCGGCATCACCCTGCTGGGCGGCGACCTGA
>NZ_JABFBC010000022.1 GCF_013093415.1 Halovulum dunhuangense | reverse complement strand
CTTCGTGGGCCAGGTGCTGGAACTGCGCGCGCGCGAACGCACCGGCGACGCGATCCGCGCGCTGCTGGACCTCGCGCCCAAGACCGCGCGGCGCATCCTGCCGGACGGCACCGAATACGACGCGCCGCTGGAAAACATCCTGGAAGGCGACCGGCTGCGGGTGCGTCCCGGCGATGCGGTGCCGGTCGACGGGACGGTGATCGAAGGACGCTCGTCGCTCGATGAGAGCATGCTGACCGGCGAGTCGATGCCCGTCGGGAAGGGTCCGGGCGATGCGGTGACCGGGGCCACGATCAACAAGAACGGCAGCCTCGTGATCGAGGCGGGCAAGGTCGGGTCCGACACAGTGCTGGCGCAGATCGTGGCGATGGTGTCGAACGCGCGGCGCTCGCGCGCGCCGATCCAGGGGCTGGCCGACCGGGTCTCGGCGGTCTTTGTGCCGACGGTGGTCGCCATCGCGATTATCACCTTCGTCGTCTGGCTGGCCTTCGGCCCCGAACCCGCGCTGGTCTTCGCCATTGCCTCCGCCGTGTCGGTGCTGATCATCGCCTGCCCCTGCGCGCTTGGGTTGGCGACACCGATCTCGATCACCACGGCGGCGGGGCGCGGGGCGCAGGCAGGCGTGCTGATCAAGGACGCGGAGGCGCTGGAGCGCATGGCTGGTGTCGATACGCTGATCGTGGACAAGACCGGCACCCTGACCATGGGCAAGCCGAAGCTGACGGATACCGTCGCGCTCGGGGAGATGAACGAGAGCGACCTGCTGGCGCTGGCCGCAGCCCTCGAGCGCGGCTCGGAACACCCACTGGCCGAAGCGATCGTCGAAGGGGCCGAGGCCGAGGGTGCGGCACGCCTTGAGTCTGCCGACTTCGAAGCAACGACCGGCAAGGGCGTGCAAGGCCGCGTCGGCGGGCGCGCGGTGGCGCTCGGCAATGCCGCGATGATGCGGGAGATGGGGCTCGACACCGACACGGCCGAGGCCAGGGCCGACACCCTGCGCGCCGAGGGCAAGACCGCGATGTTCGTCGCCGTCGATGGCGCGCTGGTGGGCATCGTGGCGGTGGCCGACCCGATCAAGGACTCGACCGCGCAGGCAATCAGGGAACTTCACGCGCTAGGGCTGCGGGTCATCATGGCGACGGGCGACAACGCACGCACGGCGCAGGCAGTCGCAGGCAAGCTCGGGATCGACGAGGTGCGCGCCGGCATCCTGCCCGAGGCCAAGAAGGAGCTGATCGACCGCTTGCGCCGCGATGGCCACAAGATCGCCATGGCAGGCGATGGCGTCAACGATGCGCCCGCGCTGGCCGCCGCCGATGTGGGCATCGCCATGGGAACGGGGGCCGATGTGGCGATGGAGAGCGCCGGCATCACCCTGCTGGGCGGTGACCTGT
>NZ_JABFBC010000021.1 GCF_013093415.1 Halovulum dunhuangense | reverse complement strand
ACGCATGATACGCCGATCCCGAGACGCGACAGACGATCTGGATCAACCCTGCGATTGGCAGGGCTTGGCATTGCAGGGGCGCCCGATACCGACGCCCCTGCCGGCGTCAGGCCGACGCCGTCACGGCGAACTCGGTCATCATGCCCGTCGCCAGATGCGGCATGTGATGGCAATGGAGCATCCAGCGCGCGGCCTCACCGGCGTCGAGCGCCACGTCCACCATCGACATCGGCGGCACGTAGACGGTGTCGCGCAGCGCGCCCGGGACCGCCCGACCGTTCAACCCGACGACCTGGAACACGTGGCCGTGCAGGTGCATAGGGTGCCCCATCATCGACATGTTGTGGAACGACAGCAACACCCGCTCGCCGCTGCGCGCGATGACAGGCCGATGCTGACCCCAGACGGCGCCGTTGATCGTCCAGACATAGGGCTGCATCGAGCCGCCCAGCATCAGCATCTGGCTGCGGTCAATCGACCGTTCTGGCAAAGGGGTGAGCGCGATCAGTCGCGCCTCCTGCGCGAGATCGGTGTCGAAGGCGGGGGCCTCTGCCTCGGCCACGCCGTCGATACGCCGGACCTCTGCCCCCGCCGTCGCGAGGATCAGGCCGGCGCGCTCGCGTGCGCCCTCGCGCAAGGCAACGATCGGCCAGGCGCCGCCTTCGCTCGGCAGGTCGATCTCCAGATCGAGCCGCTGTCCCATCGCCAGCCCGAACCGGTTTCCCGGAAGCGGCTGCACCGCATGGCCGTCCACCGCGACGAGCCGCGCCGTGGCCGCCCCGGTGTCGATCCAGAACACCGTGGCCGCCGCCGCGTTGATGACGCGGAGCCGGATACGGCCGCCGCGTTCGACCCGGACCACCTCGGGGTCAGAGAGCGTGCGGTCGTTGGCGAGGTAGGCGTCCCAGTCGTAGTCGTTCAGGTCCATGGTCATGCCGCCCATGCCCATCATGCCGCCCATGCCCGGCATGTTGCCCATCGGCATGCCGCCCATGCCGCCGTGGCCCATCGCGCCATGGTCCATGCCCGGCATCGCGCCCATCCCGTCCATGGGCATCGCCTGCATGGGCTGCGCGCCGCCATGACCGCCATGCGCGCCGTGACCGCCGCCTCCGTGGCCGCCCGCGATTTCGGCCAAGACCTCTTCGGGCGACTTGAACGAGAAGTCGTGCAGGAACATCACGACCTCCTGCCGGTCGGCGGCGACGTCTTCAGCCGAACGCACGATGAGCGGCGCGGCGAGCAGATGCATTTCCTGGATCGGCACGTGGCTGTGCATCCAGTGGGTGCCGGGCCGGGCCTCGAAGTCGTAGGACCGGGTCTCGCCCGGCGCGAGAAGGGGCATTGGCATGTCTGGCACGCCGTCCTGCGCGTTGGGCGGGATCAGCCCGTGCCAGTGGATGATCGTTTCGACATCGAGGTTGTTGGTCAGATCGACCCGGAACCGCTGTCCGGGATCGAGGACCAGCCCCTGTCCGCCGGGCCCGGCCAGCCCGAAGACGCTGGCCGCGCGACCGTCGATGTCGAGCGTGCGCGT
>NZ_JABFBC010000020.1 GCF_013093415.1 Halovulum dunhuangense | reverse complement strand
TCGCAGGAAGAAGGGCAGGGCAGCCCACAGGATGATCGGCGTCGCCAGTACGAACTCCAGATAGCTGGCCGTCCGGTGCCCGATCCAGTCGCGCACAGGCAGGCCGACCATCTCGCCCATGGTCAGGATGATGAGCGGCACGGCGGCTGCGGCCGAGATCCACATTCGGCGGGTGAAGTCGGCCAATTCCTCGCTGGGCTCGTCCGAAGGCAGCATCGGCTCCAGCGCCATGCCGCAGATCGGGCAGGATCCCGGCGCATCGCGAACGATCTCGGGATGCATCGGACAGGTGTACTGTACGTTGGCCGGCACGGCCTTTTTCTGCCCCTCGGCCCGGCCCGAGGCGTAGAACCACGGATCCGCCTCGAACTTCGCCAGGCACTTGTCCGAGCAGAAATGATACGTCTCGCCCTGAAACTCCGCCTGCCGGCCATCGGGCTTGATTGCGACCGTCATGCCGCAAACCGGATCCTTCGCCGTCTCCGCCCCTTCGGGCAGGTCGGTCGCCGCGTGGTGATGGTCGTGGTCCATGTCCTGCCATCCTTTCCTGTCGCGTTTCAGCCTGGGGCATCCCGCCGCTGGAAGCTCAAGCCCCTCTCAGCGCCTGTCGCCCCTGCCCCTGAGTGCCACCCACAGCAGCGGCAGCCCCGTCACGAGGCCGAGGCCGAGCACCGCCCAGCCCGTTGCGCCGATGTCTCCGCCGACGGCCGCGCCGCCGAAATGGGCCAGCAGGAAGCTGGCCGGGATGATGCCCGCCAGCGTCGCGAGGGCGAAGCGCCAGGCGTGCAGGCGGCTGAGCCCGGCGGCATAGCTGATCATGTCGAAGGACACGAAGGGCATCAACCGGCTGGCAAAGACCGTTGCTGTCAGCGCGGCCTGCGAGCCGAGGAGCCCCGCATCGATCCGGTCGCCGAACACCCGGCGCAGGACGTCATGCCCCAGGATCCGCGCCAGGCCAAAGGCGATCAGCGCGCCAAGTTCTGCCCCGATCACCACCTGCACCGTGCCCCAGACATGGCCATAGGCGGCCCCGGCCGCAATTGCGATCGGCGCGCTGGGGATCGGGCTCGCCACCACCGCGACGGTCATCAGCGCCACGACCAGCACCGGCCCCCAGGGGCCGGCCCGCGTGACCAGCGCCTGAAGCGCGTCGCGATCCAGCAGGCCGCGTGCCTCGGCAAGAACCTCAGGCGCGAACAGCCAGGTGCCCAGCAACCCGATCCCGAGCAGCGCCAATGCGGCGAGGATGCCGGTCCGCAGGCCCATCTCAGATCTCGCCCTTGCGAAGGACCCGGAGGCCGTGGACATCGCGAGGGCGGGCTTCTCGCCCGGCCGCGCAGCGCCACCCGCCGTGGATCATGCCATCGTTCCCGCAGGGCATCGGTATCTCCCAGCTCCTATTTCGAGAGATTCCTTATCAGCGCGGCTATGGCCAAAACCACGAGCAGAAGGATCAGCAGGCCGAAGACCCATCCAAACCCCATCCCGAGACCCATGCCGGAGCCCATGTCGTTCCACCCCATCTTTCCGCCCTCCCTGTTGACGC
>NZ_JABFBC010000019.1 GCF_013093415.1 Halovulum dunhuangense | reverse complement strand
TCGAAAACAGGGAGGACGGAAGGATGGGGTGGAACGACATGGGCTCCGGCATGGGTCTCGGGATGGGGTTTGGATGGGTCTTCGGCCTGCTGATCCTTCTGCTCGTGGTTTTGGCCATAGCCGCGCTGATAAGGTATCTTTCAAAGTAGGAGCCGGGAGATACCGATGCCCTGCGGGAACGATGGCATGATCCACGGCTGGTGGCGCCGCGAGGCCAGGCGAGAAACCCGCCCTCGCGATGTCCACGGCCTCCGGGTCTTTTGCAAGGGCGAGATCTGAGGTGGGCCTGCGGACCGGCATCCTCGCCGCATTGGCACTTCTCGGGATCGGGGTGCTGGGCATCTGGCTGTTGGCGCCTGAGGTTCTTGCCGAGGCACGCGGCCTGCTGGATCGCGACGCGCTGCAGGCGCTGGTCACGCGGGCCGGCCCCTGGGGGCCGGTGCTGGTCGTGGCGCTGATGACCATCGCGGTGGTGGCGAGCCCGATCCCCAGCGCGCCGATCGCGATTGCGGCCGGGGCCGCCTATGGCCATGTCTGGGGCACGGTGCAGGTCGTGATCGGGGCAGAACTTGGCGCGCTGATCGCCTTCGGCCTGGCGCGGGTTCTGGGGCATGACGTCCTGCGGCGGGTGTTCGGCGACCGGGTGGATGCGGGGCTTCTTGGCTCGCAGGCCGCGCTGACGGCAACAGTCTTTGCCAGCCGGTTGATGCCCTTCGTGTCCTTCGACATGATCAGCTATGCCGCCGGGCTCAGCCGCCTACACGCCTGGCGCTTCGCCCTCGCGACGCTCGCGGGCATCATCCCGGCCAGCTTCCTGCTGGCCCATTTCGGCGGCGCGGCGGTCGGCGGAGACATCGGCGCAACGGGCTGGGCGGTGCTCGGCCTCGGCCTCGTGACGGGGCTGCCGCTGCTTTGGGTGGCACTCAAAGGCAGGAGCGACAAGCGCTGAGAGGGGCTTGAGCTTCCAGCGGCAGGATGCCCCAGGCTGAAACGCGACAGGAAAGGATGGCAGGACATGGACCACGACCATCACCACGCGGCGACCGACCTGCCCGAAGGGGCCGAGACGGCGAAGGATCCGGTTTGCGGCATGACGGTCGCAATCAAGCCCGATGGCCTGCAGGCGGCGTTCGAAGGCGAGACGTTTCATTTCTGCTCGGACGAGTGCCTGGCGAAGTTCAAGGCGGATCCGTGGTTCTACGCCTCGGGTCGGGCCACCGGCCAGAAGAAGGCCGCGCCGGCCAACGTCCAGTACACCTGCCCGATGCATCCCGAGATCGTTCGCGATGCGCCGGGATCCTGCCCGATATGCGGCATGGCGCTGGAGCCGATGCTGCCTTCGGACGAGCCCAGCGAGGAATTGGCCGACTTCACCCGCCGGATGTGGATCTCGGCCGCAGCCGCCGTGCCGCTCATCATCCTGACCATGGGCGAGATGGTCGGCCTGCCTGTGCGCGACTGGATCGGGCACCGGACGGCCAGCTACCTGGAATTCGTACTGGCGACGCCGATCATCCTGTGGGCTGCCCTGCCCTTCTTCCTGCGC
>NZ_JABFBC010000018.1 GCF_013093415.1 Halovulum dunhuangense | reverse complement strand
CGAAAACTGTCAGCCCCGCGCAGACGAAAACGCAAAGTCCGGCATCTGCCTCACCGCACGCAGCCTCACCTGCGCAGCCATGGGCATCGCCTGCCTCCACGTGAATCATCATCTCGGCATGAAACGCATGGTTCGCCTCCGGACTCATGCTGGAGGCATGCCACGGCGCTACTGTCGTCAAGAGGGCGACAGCGAGCACTTGCAGCCATGTGACGGCACGAGCGAACATGACAAGAACATAGCGACCAGTGGCTCGGGAGTCCATTTCAGCCGGTATCACTTTCGCGGGTGTCTGGGGTGCGATTGGCCGCCCCTTCCGGAGACCGCGCAGCGGGAGCCGCCCTCGCGAGGGCGGCTCTGCAGGAGCGGGGTCAGTGTCCGCCATGAAGTGCGCCAGACGGAGCAACCTCGTGAACGGAGTGGGCGATCGGTTCAGCCGCGGCAGGGCCGTTCGCAGCCACTTGCACCTGGATCAAGGCAAGAGCCACGGCGGCTGCCGAAGCCGTTCCCAGGAACGCGATGGAAATGCGGGACATGGCCGTTCACCGTTAAGCGGCTTCGCGGGCAGCGGGATAGCCCGCCTCGGCGAGAACGGCCTCGATCTCGGCGCGCGCGGCCGAGGTTTCGACCTCGATCTTGCGGTTTTCGGGATCGGCCTTGATCACCGCGGCCTTGTCGACCGACTGGATCGCCTTGGTCACGCTCCGTGCGCACCCGAAGCAGGTCATGTTTTCGATGTAGAATTGCATGTTTGCCTCCTTTGTTTGATTGGCAAACAAACAACTGGGCGTTCCCATGCTGGGAGGGTCAAGTGCGTATCTGCAGATTTTTCCTGGCGGTCGAAAATCATGTTCCCGTGTGTCGTGGGTATGAGAACACGCGCGCGCGAGACCATCACGGGCCCTAACAAGAAATCGGAAAAAAGGCTGTTGACCCTCCCAACATGGGAGACCTCATTTCCTTGCGCATCACCGCTAATCCGAAGGGAATCAGCCATGAATGCGCCAGCCAGTTTCACCCGGGAGACCGTCTCCCTTCCGATCGAAGGTATGACCTGTGCCTCCTGCGTGGGCCGCGTCGAGCGTGCCCTGAACGCCGTTCCCGGTGTTCTCGATGCCAGCGTCAACCTCGCCACCGAGCGCGCGGACGTCCGCCTTGCCGGGCCCGTCGACCGCGCTGAACTGATCCGGGCCATCGAGGATGCCGGCTACACCGTCACCGCCGCGACCATCGAACTCGCCATCGAGGGGATGACCTGCGCCTCCTGCGTCGGTCGCGTCGAGCGCGCGCTGCGCGCCGTGCCCGGCGTCAGCGAGGCGACCGTGAACCTCGCCACCGAGCGCGCGACGGTGAAAGGTGCGGCGGATCCCGCCACCCTCGTCGCCGCGGTCGCCGAGGTCGGTTACACCGCCCGGCCCGTCGACGGCGGCGCTGCTGCCAATGCAGAGGCCGAGGCGAAGAAGGAGCAGGAACACCGCATCCTGCGGCGCGACCTCGGGATTGCCGCGGGCCTGACCCTGCCGGTCTTCCTGCTGGAGCTGGGCAGCCACGTCATCCCCGGCGTGCACCACCTGATCGCCTCGACCATCGGCATGACGGCCAGCTGGCTGATCCAGTTCGTGCTGACAACGCTGGTGCTCGCCTTCCCCGGCATGCGCTTCTACCAGAAGGGCATGCCGGCGCTGCTGCGCGCCGCGCCCGACATGAACAGCCTGGTCGCCGTCGGCACGCTTGCCGCCTATGCCTATTCGCTGGTTGCGACATTCGCGCCGGGCCTGCTGCCGGCGGGTACGGTTAACGTCTATTACGAAGCCGCCGCGGTCATCGTGACGCTGATCCTGCTGGGCCGCGTGCTCGAGGCGCGGGCAAAGGGCCGCACGTCCGAGGCGATCAAGCGGCTCGTGGGGTTGCAGGCCAAGACCGCCCGCGTGCGGCGCGGTGCAGGCCTCGTCGAGATCGACGTGTCGGACGTCGCCCCCGGCGACATCGTCGAAGTTCGCCCCGGCGAACGGGTACCGGTCGACGGCGAGGTGATCGAGGGCGAGAGCTGGATCGACGAGTCGATGATTACCGGCGAGCCGCTCCCGGTTGCCAAGACTGCCGGCGCCCAGGTCACGGGCGGCACGGTCAACCAGACCGGCGCCTTCGCCTTCCGCGCCACGGCTGTCGGCGGCGACACGATGCT
>NZ_JABFBC010000017.1 GCF_013093415.1 Halovulum dunhuangense | reverse complement strand
CTGACCATCGTCGCGGTCGGCACATCTATGCCCGAATTCGTGACCTCGGTGGTCGCGGGCCTGAGACGGCAGGGCGACGTCGCCTTCGGCAACATCGTCGGATCGAACATCTACAACATCCTTGGCATCGGCGGCGCGACCGCCCTGATCGCGCCCGGAGCCGTGCCGGCCGAGATCGTCAGCTTCGACAACCTCGTGATGATCGGCGTCTCGGTGGTGCTGGTCGCGTTTGCATGGACCGGCTTGCGGATAGCGCGCTGGGAAGGCGCGGCGCTACTGGCCTGCTACGGGATCTACCTGTTCGCGATCTGGCCCTGATCGGGGGGGCGGTGGCTGTCCTGACGGCCGTCGTCCACCTGCGTGGCGATCAAGGGCTCTGGCACGCCGGTCCGCCGGCGCCGTGATGCCGGGCGCCGGATGACATGGTCCGGGACGGCATTCCTTCGCGGCCATTCCCAAACGCCCTTGCGTGTCGGTTCCCGACAGGCATTCCACAGGTGGCCCCTGGCACCGGAAAGTCCCTTCGGGCAGGGACTATAGTCTATAAAAAATTCCAGAATTTCATGGATTTATGGTTAATCCGTTCGAATAGAAGCGAAAAAAATTTGATAACGCATGTCCGTGACGTACTTCTCTTCATGTTCATGGATCCTGCATATCAGGGTATATCATTCAGAAACGTATGAACATGAATGTGTATTATGTGTCGCTCGATTTTAACGAATAAATTGGAAGCAAAGGCGCTCGATCATGAAATTTCAGCAGCTGTGCAAGCAGAAGATTGCCAGACTCCTTGTTGCAATTGCTTTTTTCGCGGCGCTTCCTGTTGCCCCGACGCCGGCCAGGGCGGACGTGGCCGAATGCCTGCTCGTGGCGACTGGCGGGGTCGTCAGCTCCTTTGATGATGGCGCGGGCGTAACCTACTGCGTTCACAGTTTTGCGGGCGACGGTCAGTTTACCGTTCTGAACGAGCCGCTCGATGCCGACTATCTGATCGTCGGTGGTGGGGGCGGCGCCGGCACCGGCGGCGGCGGCGCGGGCGGCTTCTTCGAGGGCAGCACGTCGCTTGGTCAAGGATCATACCCCGTTATCGTTGGTATCGGCGGCATTGGCAGCACCAGCCTTACCACTCCGGGCGGAAACGGCGGCGACAGCATCGCCTTCGGCATCACGGCTGGCGGCGGCGGCGGCGGCGGGCGCGGCGAAGGCGGTTCCGGCGCGGGGCGCAACGGAAGCTGCGATGGCGGCAGTGGCGGGGGCGCCTCGAAGACCAATCAGTCATTTCCGGGTGGCACAGGCTGCGCGCCGGGATTTGACGGCTTTTCAAACACCTCGAACGACACGCGCGGCGGCGGCGGCGGTGGCGCGGGGGGCGACGCATCATTTGCCTCCGGCGGCGACGGGCGCTCCAGCACCATTACTGGTTCCCAGGTGTTCTACGCAGGTGGTGGCAGAGCCACGACCGACGGATCCGCGTCGAACGGTGACGGGCAGGATGGCCCCGGAGGCGGTGGCGAAGGGGGGAACTTTCCGGGCAAGGACGGTATCGTGATCGTCCAGTACGCCGTGGCGACCATCACGTTCGACAGCGACGGCGGATCGCCCGTGGACCCGATCACCCAGAACCCCGGCAGCTCGGTCACCGCCCCCGCCGATCCGACCCGAACCGGATACGCCTTTGCAGGGTGGGACCCCGCAGTCCCTGCGACCATGCCCCTGCAAGATCTTGCCGTGACCGCACAGTGGGATGCCAACACCTACACGGTCAACTTCGACGCGAATGGTGGCACCGGCAGCATGGCGCCGCAGGGATTCACATACGATGTGCCGCAGGCATTGAATGCCAACGCGTTCACACGGCCCGGTTTCGCATTTGAAGGGTGGAACACGGAAAGTGACGGCAGCGGTACGGCCTTTGCTGACGGTGCCGTGGTCGACAACCTCACCGCAGAGCCTGACGGAACCGTCACACTTTATGCCGACTGGGCCGCTTTCGACCTGACGGCGGGCGGCTCGAGCATCGTGGCGGACCCGGTGAGCATCGTGGCCGACGGGACGAGCACCTCGGCCGTGACGGTCAGCCTGGTGGACGCGAACGACAACCCCGTGACCGGGGCGAGCGTGGTGATCGCGACGGATGCGGGCACGATCGGCGCGGTCAGCGACAATGGCGACGGGACCTACAGCGCGGTGCTGACCTCCGGGGTGACGGCGGGGCTC
>NZ_JABFBC010000016.1 GCF_013093415.1 Halovulum dunhuangense | reverse complement strand
ATGCGGGGTCGGATCCGGACGGGATTTCATGATTTCACTCGATGCTTACCGCGGCCAGTGGCTGGGCAACATCCGCGGCGACCTTCTGGCGGGTCTGGTCGTGGCGCTGGCGCTCATCCCCGAGGCGATCGCCTTTTCCATCATCGCAGGCGTGGACCCCAAGGTGGGGCTCTATGCCAGTTTCTCGATCGCCGTCATCATCGCGGTCACCGGGGGGCGGCCGGGCATGATCTCGGCCGCGACCG
Organism: Halovulum dunhuangense; assembly: GCF_013093415.1. Classification (NCBI taxonomy): domain Bacteria; kingdom Pseudomonadati; phylum Pseudomonadota; class Alphaproteobacteria; order Rhodobacterales; family Paracoccaceae; genus Halovulum; species Halovulum dunhuangense. The sequence goes on along the minus strand of NZ_JABFBC010000016.1, from coordinate 2,284 downwards.
CGGCGACCGCCGTGCTGATGGTGACGCTGGTGCGCGACCACGGGCTGCAATACCTGCTGGCCGCCACCGTCCTTGCGGGGCTGCTGCAGATCGGCGCGGGCCTGCTGCGGCTGGGCTTCGTCATGCGCTACGTCTCGAAGTCGGTGATGACCGGCTTCGTGAACGCGCTGGCGATCCTGATCTTCATGGCGCAGCTGCCCGAGCTCGACCCGCGCGCGGTGACCTGGGTCACCTATGCGCTGGTCGCGGCCGGCCTTGCGATCATCTACCTGTTTCCGCTGCTGACGACGGCGATCCCCTCGCCGCTGGTCACCATCGTCGTCCTGACGGCGCTGGTTTTCGCCCTCGGGCTCGACGTGCGCACGGTGGGCGACATGGGCGCGCTGCCCGACACGCTGCCGGTGTTCCTGATCCCCGACATTCCCCTGACCCTGGAAACGCTGCGGATCATCCTGCCCTATTCGGTGGCGGTCGCCGTCGTGGGGCTGCTCGAAAGCCTGATGACGCAGAACATCGTGGACGACCTGACCGACACGCGGTCGAACCGCAACCAGGAATGCATCGGCCAGGGGGTTGCCAACACCGCCACCGGCTTCATCGGCGGCATGGCGGGCTGCGCGATGATCGGGCAGTCGATCATCAACGTCAAATCGGGCGGGCGCGGGCGGCTGTCCTCCTTTGCGGCGGGGGTCTACCTGCTGTTCATGGTCGTGGTCCTGGGCGACCTGGTCAGCATCATCCCGATGCCGGCGCTGGTCGCGATCATGATCATGGTCTCGATCGGCACCTTCTCCTGGTCGTCGATCAAGGCGCTCAGGGTGCACCCCAAATCCTCGTCCATCGTGATGGTCGCGACGGTGATCACCGTGGTCTATACCCACAACCTGGCCATCGGCGTGCTGGTGGGGGTGCTGCTGTCGGGGATCTTCTTCGCCGGCAAGATCGCGCAGCTGTTCCGCGTCACCTCGGAGATCAGCGCCGACGGGCGGGTGCGGACCTACCGCGTCGAGGGGCAGCTCTTCTACGGCTCGGTCGAGGACTTCATGAACGCCTTCGATTTCCGCGAGGCGCCCGAGCGGGTGGTGATCGACGTGAGCCGCGCGCATATCTGGGACATCTCCTCGGTGCAGGCGCTCGACATGGCGATCCTGAAGTTCCGCCGCGACGGCGCCGAGGTCGAGGTGGTGGGCATGAACGCGGCCACCGAGACGCTGGTGGACCGGCTTGCCATCCATGACAAGCCCGGCGCCATGGACAAGCTGATGGCGCATTGAGGAGGGGCCCATGACCGACAAGATCATCGCGCTGGTGGACGGATCCATCTACTCGGAAAGCGTCTGCGACCATGCCGCCTGGATCGCGCAGCGGACCGGCGCGCCGGTGGAGCTGATCCATGTGCTGGGCCGCCGCGAGGCCCCGGACAAGTCGGACCTGTCCGGCGCGATCCGGCTGGGCGCGCGGTCCAGGCTGCTGGAGGACCTGGCCGAGCTGGACGCGCAGCGCGCGAAGCTGGTCGCCCACCGCGGCCGCGCGATCCTGGAGGATGCCCGCGCCATCGTGGACCGCGACGGCATCACCGACATCACCACCCGCCTGCGCCATGGCGACATCGTCGAGGCGATAGGAGAGATCGAGCGCGACGCCCGCGTCGTCGTCATCGGCAAGCGCGGCGAGGCGGCGGATTTCGCCAGGGGGCACCTGGGATCGAACCTGGAACGGATCGTGCGCGCCGCGCAGCGGCCGGTCTTCGTGGCCTCGCGCGCGTTCCGGCCGATCGGCAAGGTGCTGGTCGCCTATGACGGGGGCCGCTCGGCGATGAAGGCGGTCGATCACATCGCGCGCAGCCCGCTGTTCGCGGGGCTTGCGATCGAGGTGGTGACGGTCGGCGCCGACACCGCCGAAAGCCGCAAGGGGCTGGAGGACGCGAAGGCGCTGCTGAAGGCGGCGGGCTTCGAGGCCGCGACCCGGATCCTGCCCGGCCAGCCCGAGACGGAGCTGGGCAAGCTGGTGGACGAGGAGGGCTTCGACCTGCTGGTGATGGGCGCCTATGGCCACAGCCGGATCCGCAGCCTTGTCATCGGCTCCACCACGACCGAGATGGTGCGCTCGTGCAAGGTGCCCGTCGTCCTGATCCGGTAGGCAGGCCGATGGCGGACCAGCCGGACGACGACGCGCTGCGCGAGCGATACCTGCCGCGCCTGCGCGAGGAACTCGCCGCCCTCCGGGCGGCCTCGGCCGACACGGCCGAGGCGCGCAAGCCGGTGGAACTGGACCAGCAGAGCGT
>NZ_JABFBC010000015.1 GCF_013093415.1 Halovulum dunhuangense | reverse complement strand
GGCGAAAGAGGAAATGAATCGACCGGACGGACCCGGTGCATGGAGACCCTGGCTTTTATAAAGGCCCAAGAGGCCGACCATTTGTTGAGGGCCATGCTTCGCGGATTACCCATTTGGGCGCGCCACCATCGACCGGCGACGCCGGATAGATGTCAGCACCCGTCACGCTCGATGACTGCTTCGGAACGCTTGCAAAGGGAGAGCCGTCCATAGATGTAGAAGGTGCCTTCCGACATGCCATGCTTGCGGCACAGGTCCGCGCACTTCGCACCTGCCTCGTGCTCGGCAAGGATGCCGATGATCTGCTCGTCCGTGAATCGCGTCCGCTTCATTGTCCGTCCTCGGTTTTGCTCTGCCCCGTGAGAACTGGACCGTTTGAAGCTGGAGTTTTCGGCTAAGCTTTCCTGGCTGGGAGAGGAGCTGAGAACGATGAAGGCATCGAAGTTCACGGAGGCGCAGAAGGCGTTCATCCTGAAGCAGGGCGAGGGAGGCACGCCTGTCGCGGAGATCTGTCGCAAGGCGGGGATCAGCCAGGCGACCTACTTCAACTGGAAGAAGCGGTATGGCGGGTTGCTGCCGGACGAGATGCGCCGGCTGAAGGCGCTCGAGGACGAGAACAGCCGGCTGAAGAAGATCGTCGCCGACCTCACGCTGGACCGCGAGATGTTGCAGGATGTCATCCGCCGAAAGCTCTGAAGCCTGGCCGCATGCGCAAGCTCGTCACCGGGATGTGCGTTGATTGGGGTGTGTCGATCAGGAAGGCCTGTGGGGCCATCCGCTTCGACACCTCCACCTACCACTACAAGTCCCGGCGCACCGACCAGGCTCCCGTCGAGAGACGGATAAAGGAGATTGCCGAGATACGCGTACGCTATGGCTACCGCCGTGTGCATGTGCTGCTGCGCCGTGAAGGCTGGGAGATCAACATGAAGAAGACCCGCAGGATTTACAATGAGTTGGGCCTGCAACTCCGGAACAAGCACCCGAAGCGGCGCGTGACGGCGAAGCTCCGCGAGGACCGTCAGGAGGCCGCGGGTCCGAACGAGGTCTGGGCCATGGACTTCGTGCATGACCAGCTCGCCATGGGCAGGAAGCTCCGGATCCTGACCATCGTCGATACCCATTCCCGGCTGTGTCCGGCCGCCGATCCCCGCTTCGCCTACCGCGGCGAGGATGTCGTGCAGACCCTGGAACGGGTCTGCGGCAGGGTCGGCTATCCGAAGACGATCCGGGTCGACAACGTCCTATGTCGGGAGATTCTGGCTTCTTAGGTCAGCAGGTCATGGGACATCTGAACGATCAGATGCCCTGTTAGGTTTGCCCAGACGGGCTCTGCCGTCAAGAAATGATCTCTTCCATAGCAAACACAGGGTACGCGCGATGGCGGCCCTCACCGTCCTCAATACGAGATCCCAAATCCCAAGCAGAAGGCCCGAACATTATCTACGAGGTCAGATGCCTGCCTCCACGGCTCATGTCAGAGAGAGGTCCTTCCGCCTGGGCTCACCCCTTCGAAGAAGGGGCGATAGGGTTCGCCGTGTTTGACCACGGCGTGTACGGTGCGCGCCATTTTGGCCGCGATCGCGGTGTAGGCCTTGCGGCGCAGGTGCGCGTTGTGTCTGTCCTTGGAAATGTATCGCTCGAACTTGTCTCGGAAGCTGTTGGTCCGCTTGAGAACGGCGGTCTGGCCGGCCATCCAGAGCGTACGCCGCAACCGGGCGTTGCCATACTTCGAGATTCTGCTCTGACCGCGGAACATGCCGGACTGGACGGTGGCGAGATCCATTCCGCAGAACTTCAGGAACTGCCGGTGGTGCCGAAAGCGGCGGAGGTCTCCAGCTTCGGCCAGAATGGTCATGGCGTTGATCGGACCGATGCCGGGAACGGTCGTCAGTAGCTGATAGTCGGGCAGATCCGACAGTAGCGCGACGGCGCGGGCTTCGATCTCATCGCGTTGCCGGACCAGGCTGCGTCCCTCGGCCAGCACGAGGCGGAACATGCGGACTGCGTCGGAGTCCGGTTGAATGGGAAGTCCGACCGAACCAGTCGCCGTCGCGTAAATATCTGAAAGCAAGCGTTCTTTGGAGACTTTGCGGCCAACGACATCCCAGGCGTCGGCGATGAAGGCGTCCCGGCTCATGGCGGAGATCATGTGTGGCGATGGGTACTTCTCGAGGAACGCCAGGAACCAATCCGTCCGCGAGCTCCGGTGAAATCGTTCGGCCTCGGGAAAATACAGCGGCAGGTAGTGGGTCAGGATGCGGTGCCACAGCTCGGTCTTCGATCGCGAGACGATCTCGTGGCTCTTCGAGAGTTCCTGGATGTCGGCGGTCCCGACGACCATCGGATCGTGAAAGAACTGCACGGCGCCGATCTCCAGCATGTGGAGGATGACCTGGGCGTCCTTCGGGTCGTTCTTGTCCCAGCTGTTGTGCAGAGCCTCGCGCGTGCGGGCCAGAGCAACGGAGGAGACAAGCTTCAGCTCGAACCCGGCTTGGCCGAGATGATGCGCCAGCGGCCGGTGGTAATTGCCGGTCGCCTCGAACCCGATCCTCACCGGCAGGTCGTAGCTGGCAAGGGCCGCGCACAGACGCTCGAAATCTTCCAGCGTGTTCA
>NZ_JABFBC010000014.1 GCF_013093415.1 Halovulum dunhuangense | reverse complement strand
GCTTCCTGATCTTCTTGATGGCCGCGGGAAGATCATCGAGCCTGGATACCCGCAGCTCATCCAGCGCCGGTCCTCGCAGCGTGATCTCCATCCGAGCGCGCCGCTCCCCTTCGTCGAGAACGGTTCTGGTTCCTGTCACCCGGTTCTGATTGTCGATGACCTTGTGCATGATCCGGAAGCTCACGCCTGGATGGCCCCCTGTCATAGCGGCTGCGTCCCGCGCCCCGTAGTAGATCGTTCCGTTGGCTTTGGCCGGATTGTAGTTTCTCAGCTCGAGCGCCGCATCGCGTAGCGGATCCATCCCGAGCGGGACGCCGTAGCGCTCCGGTTGCTTCTCGTCGTCATGCGTCTTGTCCTCGGAGGGTATCGTCAGCAGGTGTCGCGTTTCCCTGCTGCCACCCCAGCAGCATCGCGGGAAGCCACCGAGGTCCCGCCAGTAATCGGCATCGGGCAGCAGGTGACGCCACAGCAGCTCTGTCATCAGCCACCGGTCCGCATCGGACTCGTTGTTCGCATACCAGTCGACGCTGATCTCGATCTCCTCGATCGTTCCGGTGCAGCTGAGCCCCTCCTGCTCACCAAGCAACTTGATCAGCGTTTCGGTGAGCGTGCGCGTCGGCTGCTGGATCCTCGCGGTATGCGTATGACCCGAGCCGCCCGGGGCAGTGGGCTCGATCGACACGCTCACACCGATGGCCTCACGAAGGCGCGTCGAGAGCCTCGCGCGGTTCAGATGGCCGGCAGTGGTGAAGCCGATCCGGATGTAGTCCACTTCGGCCCGAGCGGTGTAGCGGCTCAGATCGAAGTCCGGGGTCAGGCGATAGCGCTCCGGGAACCAGGCTGCGCCCGACTTGGGGGGCTGCCAAAGATAGGTCAGGCTCAGATCTTCGGGGGGCGGGTCGCCGAACAGGTCCCGATAACTCTTGGTGTCGGCAAATTTGAGGGGGATTTCGAGCGACATCGGCTTCGATCGATAGGCGTAGTCGTATCGGTTGTTTCTGGATTGTCCGGAGTACATTGGTTGCTCGATCCTTTGGGGATTGCTCATCTATAAGGCCCGGGTTGGGTGCGGCCGGCTGCAGCAATGGGTGTATCATTGGCTGCGGCTACGCCTTATGGTTGTGCTGCGGACGTCTGGCGCGTGGTTAACCACAGGCTGCCGCGTGACAGGCTGCAGTTTCGACCAGAACGGCTGCGGCAGCTCTGCGGTAGCGCCTGCCCTGACCGGTCGGCCTTGCCCGACGGTCGGCGCGCTACCGGACAGCCTCCGGCTGGCGTGTTGCGTATCTGCCCGCAGAACCGCTCCGGTACGGGGAAAGCGCTCGAGTGGCGTTCTGTGTGCGGAGCGAACGAGCTCGCTGTTACCGGACACCTCCCAGCGAGGTGCCTGCCTGATGCGTTCGAATGCTCCGGTACGGGGGCGCCGACGGTCCGCCTCGCTCGATGCTTCATGCTCGCCGCTGTGGCCACCGGACCGCGTCCATGGACCCTGCATTGGAAGCCAGCGCGGGCCGGGTCCGGTGCGGGCATCATGCGTTGGCGGGCGTCCCACATCACCGTCAGGCTGCCTGCGCCTGCCGGACGGCTCTGAGCAGCGCTTCCGACCGTCGCGTTGAAGCGGTCCGGTACTGGCATGGATCTGTGACGGGTGCTCAGCCGGTCTGACCATGGGGCTCCCATCACCGGACGCATGCCAGAGCCGCGCGTCTTCACCATGCAGGACACGTCCGGTACAGCTCGGCTGATGGCGCTTCCATCTATGTCGAGGATGCTCCGCTCCGCGGTCACCGGACGGCTCCCAGGCGCATGGCGCGGGTCTGCGCCGCTGGATCGCTCCGGCATTGGAATGGATGGCCACAGCAGGCAGTCCTTGGAGCGGCGGCCAATCGAGCCGCTGCCGGACGCGTCGTGCCCACCACCGGCGCCAACGCCGCGCGACGGATGTACTCGCGCATGGACTTGCCGCGCCCGGGCAGTGCCCATGGCGAGTGCGCGGGGGCATGGGCAGTGGTGATCGGATAGGGCGGCAAGGCATGACCCCCGTGTTCGCGGCCAAGGCCGCGTCGGGTCTGTTGATCTGTCGGGGGCATCAGGTCTCGAGGGGGCTGCGGCGCTGCTGCTGACGCGTGACGGCATGGTCGGACGGTATGACTGGAGCCGCATACGTCGAAGGTCGTGGCAGAGATGTCATGCTGCCGCTCGTCCTGCTTCTGTATGCCCTCGGGGCCCGGGGCTTGTGCCGCCACGTCATGCCGCTGCTCCTGTCCGTTGTGAGCGCGAGCTATGTACTCCCGCAGCGCGTGTCCAGAGGGCGCCCGCGTGAATCCGTCTCCACACGCGCAGACTGCCGCGGGCGGACCATGGGCAACTGCCCGGGATTGGAGAAAGGCTCGTCTCCGCTCTTGAGCGGCATCAGTGGGAAGCGAGTGGGACGGAATCTGGAAGTCCTAGACAGGGCGGGGGAGCCATGCTGCCGGGTGTTGGCAATTCCGGGCGGGCAGGGGGCGGATCCTTATACCAAGGGGACGTTGGCTGGCGTTCCTAGCTCCCGCTGCCCCAGGTGCAGGGCGCAGCACCCGCTGAGAGCCCCAGAAACCCGTCGCTGACGGCCGCTAGGTGTGTCCGGCATAGTGACATATGTGCAACACGACTCGCGGCTCCTGCACCGCCCTCAGCGCGTCATCGGTATGGGCGGGTTTCGCAGTGCTGCTGGTCGCGATGGTGCAGCCCGCGCTGTCTGTGCCAGCCCGTCCCTATCCCGCTCCCGGTCAGGGCGTGGGGCCGCTCGGGTGGGTCAGGGCCGACTGCGTGCCTGGTCGTCACCTGCCCGCGGCTGCTGCTCGGACCTGCTGGTCGCCTTCCATCCGCATCGAGCGTGGTTATGCTCAGCAAGCCGTCCGGTACCGGCGAAAGGCGACCGTGGGCAGCAGGTGTGCGGCATAACCTTGCCTCAGGACATGACCTGTATCGGTGGGGAGGGAGCCGGAACGAGGCTGCAAGATCTCGGCAGAGCGGGGCCATTCTCCCAGCGGCAGGCATTTCCGGGCGACCAGGGGACGGAGCCTTATACTTAGCGGCGGTTAGGGGGCATCCGGAGGTCCGGCTGTCCTTGGTTCAGGCCGCAGTGCGCGCTGAGAGCCGCTAGGAGTGTCGCTGACGGCCGCTAGGGGTGTCGGGCATAGAGCGTGACATGCACGCAACACGACACGGGCCCGCTGCACGCTTTCTGAGGCTCTGAGGCCGGGCTGCGGTGGTGGTGGGGTGCTGGGTTCCGGCTTTGCGCATTCCGCCGGTGCTTCCGGGGCGGGGGCTCCGACCGTCTCTTCGCGTGCATGCTGCCTACTGCCGGCGCAAGCCTGCGCACTCCGCCACTATGCTTAACCAGATGCTGTGACAGAGCTGCTTATAAAATTCTTTTCTATATAAAAAAGAATTCTATTATTTCTTTTGTATCAAATCATAAATGAGGATTAGCATTATTGATCAGCCAGCCCATGAACAGTTGCGGAAGATCTGAAGGTAATTGACCTTATGCTTCAGCCGACGCGTCCTCAACGGCCGTCACCAGACCAAATACAGATGCCACAGCTCATGTTCCCGGACCATCTGTTTCTGTCAGGCGCAACTCCGACGCAGTGGATCCCTGCTCGACCGCCCATGCCTTGATGTGGAGCCGCCAAACCTCGGCGACCGCGTCAGGCGGCGGCGTAGCTGGTGAAGACGTCTGCCGATCCGTCCCGCTGGATCAGCAGGACATCATAGGCGTCGCGCGCACTTTCGGGCCCCATGCCGGGCGAGCCGTAGGGCATGCCGGGAACCGCGAGACCGACGGCATCGGGGCGTTCGTCGAGCAGTCGGCGGATGTCCGCTGCGGGAACATGGCCCTCGATCATGTAACCATCCACCCTCGCGGTGTGGCATGAGCCAAGTTCCGGCGGGATGCCGTTCTCCAGCTTGTAGCGCATGAGAGCCGTCCCGGCAGCGGCCTCGGTCGTCACGGCAAAGCCGTCCTGCTCGAGGATCTCGATCCAGGCCGAGCAGCAACCGCAGTTGGGGTCCTTCACCACGTGGATCGCCGGTCCGGCGGCTTGCGCAAGGCCGCCGAGCGGCGAGGCCACCACCAGGGCGGTGCCCCCGGCCAGAAGCATGCGGCGGGACAAGGTGTTCCGGGTCATCTGGTTCTCCCTCCGGGAAGTCATGTGTGTCGCGGCAGCTCAGAGGTCAACCTGCCTGAGCCGCAGGGCATTCGCGATCACCGAGACCGATGAG
>NZ_JABFBC010000013.1:2500-5696 GCF_013093415.1 Halovulum dunhuangense | reverse complement strand
CTGGTTGCGGGGGCAGGATTTGAACCTGCGGCCTTCAGGTTATGAGCCTGACGAGCTACCGGGCTGCTCCACCCCGCGTCATGGTGGTTTCGTTTAGAGAGCTGCTGTTTTTTGCGGGTTTGGCGGTGACCTACTCTCCCACGTCTTGAGACGCAGTACCATTGGCGCGGTGGCGCTTAACGGCCGAGTTCGGGAAGGGATCGGGTGTTTCGCTCACGCTATGACCACCAAACCTGCAAAAAACAGCGACGAGTGTCTTTCCTATGTCTTTGACTTCTGGATCCACATACTTCTGGATCGGTATCAAGCCTATCGGGCAATTAGTACCGGTCAGCTGAACGCATTGCTGCGCGTACACCTCCGGCCTATCGACGTGGTGGTCTTCCACGGCCCTCAGGGAGACCTGGTTTTGAGGGGGGCTTCCCGCTTAGATGCTTTCAGCGGTTATCCTGTCCGCACATAGCTACCCTGCACTGCCGTTGGCACGACAACAGGTCCACCAGTGGTGCGTTCACCCCGGTCCTCTCGTACTAGGGGCAACTCCTCTCAAGTCTCCTACACCCACGGCAGATAGGGACCGAACTGTCTCACGACGTTCTAAACCCAGCTCACGTACCTCTTTAAACGGCGAACAGCCGTACCCTTGGGACCTGCTCCAGCCCCAGGATGAGATGAGCCGACATCGAGGTGCCAAACACTGCCGTCGATATGGACTCTTGGGCAGTATCAGCCTGTTATCCCCGGCGTACCTTTTATCCGTTGAGCGATGGCCCTTCCACGCGGGACCACCGGATCACTATGGCCGACTTTCGTCTCTGCTCGACGTGTCAGTCTCGCAGTCAGGCGGGCTTATGCCATTGCACTCGACGGTTGATTTCCGACCAACCTGAGCCCACCATCGCGCGCCTCCGTTACTCTTTGGGAGGCGACCGCCCCAGTCAAACTACCCGCCACAGAGGGTCCCGGATCCGGATGACGGACCGCGGTTAGACATCAAGCGAACGAAGGGTGGTATCTCAAGGGAGGCTCCGCCGGGCTGGCGCCCGGGTTTCATAGCCTACCACCTATCCTGCACATCGCAGGCCTGATGCCAGTCTGAAGCTGTAGTAAAGGTGCACGGGGTCTTTCCGTCTGACCGCGGGAACCCCGCATCTTCACGGGGAATTCAATTTCGCTGAGTCTACGTTGGAGACAGCGGGGAAGTCGTTACGCCATTCGTGCAGGTCGGAACTTACCCGACAAGGAATTTCGCTACCTTAGGACCGTTATAGTTACGGCCGCCGTTTACCGGGGCTTCATTTCGGAGCTTGCACCCCTCCATTTAACCTTCCGGCACCGGGCAGGCGTCAGACCCTATACGTCGCCTTGCGGCTTCGCAGAGCCCTGTGTTTTTAGTAAACAGTCGCCACCCCCTAGTCTGTGCCCCCCGCCCCTGGTTGCCCAGGAACGGGGCCTCCTTCTCGCGAACTTACGGAGGCATTTTGCCGAGTTCCTTCAACGTAGTTCTCTCAAGCGCCTTGGTATGCTCTACCAGTCCACCTGTGTCGGTTTAGGGTACGATCTGATGGAGGGCTATTTCCAGGATCCGCTTGGCAGCAAGACCAATCCGATAAGGTCTCACTACGTCTGCGAACCGTCACATCCTCCTGGCTCCGGAATATTAACCGGATTCCCATCGACTACGCCTTTCGGCCTCGCCTTAGGGGTCGGCTTACCCTGCTCAGATTAGCTTTAAGCAGGAACCCTTGGACTTTCGGCGACAGGGTCTCTCACCCTGTTTATCGCTACTCATGTCAACATTCTCACTTCCGAACGCTCCACCGGTCCCTCACAGGCCGGCTTCACAGCAGAACCCCTTGCCTCCGCAGGACCCCGGAGGGTCATGAAGAGGCTGGGGTTACAGAACGGAACGCTCCGCTACCACTCTTTCGAGTTCCGAGCTTCGGCTCATGGCTTGAGCCCCGGTACATCTTCGCCGCAAGACAACTTGTCTAGACCAGTGAGCTGTTACGCTTTCTTTAAATGATGGCTGCTTCTAAGCCAACATCCTGGTTGTTTTGGTCGTCTCACCTGCTTTCCCACTTAGCCATGAATTAGGGGCCTTAGCTGCAGATCAGGGTTGTTTCCCTCTTCACGACGGACGTTAGCATCCGCCGTGTGTCTGCCAGATAGTACTCGCCGGTATTCGGAGTTTGGTTAGGATCAGTAAGACTGTGGGTCCCCATTACCCATCCAGTGCTCTACCCCCGGCGGTATTCGTCTGACGCTCTACCTAAATAGATTTCGCGGAGAACCAGCTATCTCCAGGTTTGATTGGCCTTTCACCCCTAGGCACACGTCATCCCGACCCTTTTCAACGGGTGTGGGTTCGGACCTCCAGTGGGTGTTACCCCACCTTCATCCTGCACATGCCTAGATCACCTGGTTTCGGGTCTGATCCCACGAACTCAAGCGCCCTATTCAGACTCGCTTTCGCTGCGCCTACACCTATCGGCTTAAGCTTGCTCGTGAGACCAAGTCGTTGACCCATTATACAAAAGGTACGCCGTCACCACTCCGAAGAGAGGCTCCGACTGTTTGTAGGCGTCCGGTTTCAGGAACTGTTTCACTCCCCTTGTCGGGGTGCTTTTCACCTTTCCCTCACGGTACTGGTTCGCTATCGGTCAGCAAGGAGTACTTAGCCTTCGAGGGTGGTCCCCCGATCTTCAGACAGGATTTCACGTGTCCCGCCCTACTTGATACGTCCCATCGTGCTTCGCATATGGGGCTGTCACCCATATCGCCCAGCTTTCCATCTGGTTCTGCTCACACTCAAGGCTCGGCTGGTCCGCGTTCGCTCGCCACTACTAACGGAGTCTCTGTTGATGTCCTTTCCTCCGGGTACTGAGATGTTTCAGTTCCCCGGGTTTGCTCTTTTAGCCCTATGTATTCAGGCCAAAAGTACCTGGTTCACCACGTTAATGAGAAGCCTGAGCCTCTCAATAACACGGTGTCAGGTGGGTTGCCCCATTCGGAGATCCAGGGATCGATGCCTATTACCGGCTCCCCCTGGCTTATCGCAGGTTATCACGTCCTTCATCGCCTCTTGCTGCCAAGGCATCCACCAAACGCCCTTCTCGCGCTTGATCCGATCCAGAAGAATGAGGATCGCTCATCTTCCGATCAGAAGTCATTGACCACCCTGCCCGCTGGTTCG
>NZ_JABFBC010000012.1 GCF_013093415.1 Halovulum dunhuangense | reverse complement strand
GCGAGTTCATCTCCCGGGATCTCGATCTCTGGGCCTATGCCAACGACGTCACGCTGGACTTCTCGCGGCCGGGCAAGCCCACCGACAACGGCTTCATCGAGGCGTTCAATTCGAAGCTCCGGGCGGAATGCCTGAACGCGCACTGGTTCATGAGCCTTGCCGACGCCCGGGAAAAACTGGATGCTTGGCGTAGAGACTACAACGAGGTCAGACCCCACAGTGCAATCGGATACAACGTGCCGGTTGCCATGCATTATCCCGATGGCGCAGCCAGCCCGCCATCGTGAACGAGCCCGGAAATTCCAGTTTCCGGCGGTCCAATGATGGGGAGCAGCGCAAAGAGCCCGGAAAATCCACCTTCCGGCGGTCCAATGATGGGGAGCAGCGCACAAACCCAAGGACGCTGGTTATGAACGAGGGACGACCGGGGGGCAGGTCAAAACGCACCTGCCTGTCCAAATCCACAGGCAGAAGACCGCCAGACGAGAGAATTTCGCCCGCACAACTTCACGGGCGGCTCATCATTTTTACTGCACTCATGCCCCCTGCAGGCTTCGGTCATTGACCACATGCACGTCGACGCGCCGGTCAAATAGGGGAGCGGTGAGGCATATACTTGACGACGTCGCTCTCGTCCCTGATGGCTTGCTTGGTAGCTCCCAAATTGCAACTGCCTTAGATCGCCAGCATTTCTGCAGTCTCTTTAACATCCCAGAGCAATCAACGATGAAGCCTGCGTCATTGTCGGGGAAGTTCCAGTTCATCGCGGATGCCTTCAACCACCAGCCCAGCGCATCGTACGACATGGCGCAGACTGTCGTAATACGGGACCATGCGTTGAACGCCGCGCAGAGCCGGGGGGCGTACAGCTTGAGGTCGACCCGGACCAAGAGCGCAGGGAGGCGGATGGCGGCGGTTTCCCGTCCGGGCTGTTCGGCAACTGGGGCGACACCCCGGCAACCCACGTAAGCGCCACGGCCCATGCGGAAAGGCGCTCATATGGGGGCTCTCTTGCTGTCGCCACACAGACGGCGATTGGCGTCGCAGGCGGCATGCTTCTCACCAACACTGTTACAGGCATATTAGCGGTGGGGGCAAAGGATACCTAGGCCTGAGCCGGACCAGAGCCAGACGATGCCGGGTTTGACGAGGGGGCGAGTGGTGACCAGCACAACACCTCGCGCATAGTTAAGGTACCCCCCCCAGTGAGCTGCATTCCACAAGCCGCCAAGGACCCCGCCGCAGGCGTTCTCATGGCGAGACACTGCAATGATAGATGTTCATCATCCAGCGATACTCGCCAGTGTTTCGCTCTTCTGGCATAGGCGGAGGGGTTGCGAGAGGTGATCTCCCCGACCCACTGTCCCTTTGGATTTGTTTAAGGCTTACACGACCTGACAAGCGGGAAACGCGCGGAAATACCACTTTATCGAAGTGGAAATCATCATGTTGATAGCATTACATTTGGTTGCTAAACCTCCCTCGAAGTTGAGCAACTCACCGGGCGAAAGGGCGAAAAATGATCTTTTGGCGGATCATAGTCGGCCTCGTCATTGTGGTCATCGCACTTTGGGTCATCATCGGCGAGCAGATCACGGGGGTCACAGCGGATGCAACAGTGAATGCGCGGCTGGTGACGGTTCGCGCGCCGATCGCAGGTGATCTCGAGTTCCCCACACGGGCACTCGGTGGGTCAGTGGTGCGCAACGAGGTGCTCGGAAGCGTCGAGGATCGCCGGGTGGACGCCGTTCGGCTTGACGATCTAGCGATGGAGGTCGCGCTCACGGAGGCCGCAGTTGCGCGTCATACCGCGTTGCAGGACGAGACGAACGCCATCATCGAGGCACTGGGCAAACGCGCCCAGACCTATCGTGCCCGCCGCATTGATGAGATAGAGACCCGGCTCGCCTATGCACGCGAGCGGCTGGCGCTGCTCGAGAACGGTGTGTTCCCGGCAGGGTTCGACATCGCCCCACCGCAGGACGCGGGTGTGGAGAGGGCGGCCGAGCCGGCGGCCGACGGCTTGCAGGCCTTATGGATCAACGCCGTATCCGAGCGGATCGCCGTGCTGGAAAACGAACTCGAAAGCACACGCGCGGGCGCGTTTCTTGGCGACGGATACAATGATGCACCTAACTCCGAGCAGCGCATCGCAGAACTGCAGACCGAACGCGCGGCCCATGCGGCAGCAATTGCTGAGGCAGAGGCGCGGCGTGATGCCTATGCCGACCGGCTGGATGCCGAGCGGCTGCGTGTCAATCGCGCACGGGAGGCGGAGCTCGTCTCTCCGGTAAGCGGGAGGCTCTGGCAGGTCGTCAACTCGAACGGCACCAATGTCCAGCGCGGCGATCCAGTGGCGCGGCTTCTCGACTGTGGGTCGGTGATCGTCACCGCGTCCGTCACCGAAAGCGTCTATAACTCCCTCACCATCGGGGGAGAGGCCACGTTCCGGCCTATGGGCGACCGGCGCGATTTCGAAGCGACCGTCATCCGGCTGGCCGGGGCCGGAGCGGCGACCATCTATGCAAATCTCGCGGTCGCTCCGAGCGAGCGCCACCTGCAGCGCTTCGACGTTGCACTTTCGGTTCCCGGTCTGGCCGCGGATCCAGAGTTGACCTGTGCAGTAGGCCGCACGGGACGAGCCTTCTTCGACCGGCGTCCGCTCGACTGGATCCGCGGCCTGTGGGGCTGATCCAGTGATCCATCTCGGCGAAACCGCATCGAGCGTCATGCATCTGATGCTCGTCGCGGGGCTCGCGCTGATGGTCCCGGTGCTCGTGGACAGTCGGCGCACGCTCCACCGCGCCATGCTGCTTGGCGGCGCCATTCTTCTGGGACTGCGTTACATCCATTGGCGCGCCACCGAGACGATCGCACCGCTGGGCCTGACATGGGACTGGGCGGCAAGCTGGTCGCTGCTCGGCCTCGAGATGGCTGCCATTGCCGGCTCGATCTCCGCTTTCGTCATGCTGTCACGGACCAGCGACCGGTCCTCCGAGGCCACGCGCAACCTCGGGTGGTGGGGCGAGGCCCCGATGCCAAGGGTCGCTATCCTGATCGCGACCTACAACGAAGAACGCGAGGTGCTGGAGCGGACGATCGTGGGCGCGCAGGGCCTACGCCACGAAAACAAGACCATCCACATCCTCGACGACGGAAAGCGCGACTGGTTGCGGGATTTCTGTCAGGGGCACGAGGTCGACTACATCCGGCGGCCCGACAACCGCGATGCGAAAGCCGGCAACGTCAATCATGCGCTGCAGGTACTTGCGGCCGATCCGCCCGATTACGTCGCGGTTCTCGATGCCGATTTCGTGCCGCACCGGGGGTTTCTCAGCCGCACGCTTGCCCTATTCCACGACTCGAGTGTCGGCCTTGTCCAGACGCCGCAGCATTTCTTCAATCCAGACCCCATCCAGCACAATCTGAATCTGTCCCGCTCCTACCCAGACGAGCAGCGCTTCTTCTTCGACACGATGCAGGCCTCTCGGGACGCCTGGGACATCGCCTTCTGCTGCGGCACCTCCTCGATCGTGCGGTGGCAGGCCCTGCAGGACATCGGCGGGCTGCCCACGGAAAGCGTGACGGAAGACTTCATGCTGACCGTCGTGTTGCAGAATGCCGGCTGGCGTACCGTCTATCTCAACGAGGCGCTGACCGAGGGCCTCGCGCCCGAGGGCCTGAAGGAATACATCACCCAGCGCACGCGCTGGTGCCTCGGCATGATGCAGATCGCGCATTCCCGGGTGGGGCCGTTCTCGCGCTCGGCGCTGCGCCTCCGCGACCGCTGGAGCGTTCTCGATGCGGGCATCTACTGGCTGACGACCTTCCCGTTCCGGATCGCCGCACTCGCCTACCCCCTGTTCTACTGGTATTTCAACATCATCGTCGTGGACGCGCGTGTCCCAGATGTCATCAGCTTTTTCGGGGTCTATTACCTCTGGACCCTTGTTGCGCTGAACCACCTCTCTCGCGGCAACATCGTGCCGCTAATCAACGATGTCAGCCAGCTTGTCGGCGCGTTCCAGATCACGCGCGCAGCCCTGACGGGCCTGTTCCACCCGCATGGGCATCCGTTCAAGGTGACTGCAAAGGGCGGTGACCGCAGCAAGATCCAGGTGCAATGGCGCCTCATGGCGCCTTTCATCGTGCTGCTTATCCTCACCGTAATCGGCCTTCTTCTCGGGCTGGTCTTTGACCGGTTCGCCTTCTTCGACGCGGGCGATGGCAAGGCAGTGGTACTGTTCTGGACGCTCTACAACGTCTTCGTCCTGCTGCTCACGCTGGTCGTCTGCATCGAGTTGCCTCGGCGCGAGCAGCATGTGGCGGACGCACCCGAGATCGCCCAGCTTGTGACAGACGGCGCTACAAGGCAGGTCTGGCTGGTCCAATTGACAACGACCGACGTGCGGATCCGCGGTTTGGAACTTCCCGCAGGAAGCCAGGTCACTCTCCGCATCGCGGATGTGGGCGATGTGGACGCAACCAGCCTCGGACTCGAGGGCGACGGCTGCCGTCTTCAGCTACTGACCACACCAGAGCAGGCGAACGCCCTGATGCTCCGGCTCTATTCCGAGGATAACGAGCCGGGGATCGCAGGTGCCCGCATGTCGATGCTCATCCGTGACCTAAGCCGGCGGTTTGCCTCCTCCCGCTAGGCTATCCGCTGCCTTGCCGGGACTGAAGACGAACAAGGGCTGCGGCCAGCCGTTCGCCTTCTCGGCTGCTCCGGATTTCATCGGGATAGGCGCTCTCACCGCGGCTCATTCTTTCCGCCGTCGCGATCAGGCGCTCAACCGGGCGGAGGTAGAAGCGCTGGAACGCGAAGGCCGCGAGCATGAAGATGACTGCAGCCGCGAGACCAAGGCCGATGATGTGCCGCACGACATGGGCTTCAGTTGCGGCAAGACTGTCAGCCGAGACCCGCCCGACCAACCGCCAGCCGAAACTGGGCAGCGTCCTGTAACCAACTTCGGGCACCACTGCCGATACATAGCTTTTTCCGTCTGGCCAGATCTCCTCGGCAACCATCGCTGTCCCGGCAGACGCGGCCCTGAGAGCCGCAATCTCTCCGGCCGCGCCTTCCAACTCCACTGTCGAGAATTCCACCTGACCGTTCGCCGCCACGAGGAAGACGTCCAGATCGCGGACGGCTGCGGACTCCGCGAGGAAGCCTTCCAGCCAGTCCGCATCGATGTGGAGGCCAAGGACCCCGATCGTTCGGCCAGCAGCGTTGGTGACAGGCAGGGAGAGATCGATGAACCGGAGCGCCTCGGTTGCGTCGGGCGCAAGCAACCGCTGCAACAGCACCGCCTCGTGGACATCCACCGCGTAGCCGCCGTTCAGGCCGCCCGAGAACCAACGCCGCGGTGATACGTCTTCGCCCTCAAGCAGTCCGCCGGATGCGACTTGCACGATACCGTTCGTTCCCGCGTATCCAACCCAGGAAACACGCCCACTGCTAGCCACACCGTCGAGATAGACCCGAGCGAACTCCGGCTCAAGTGTGGGGATCCGCTCGGCCAACCTGGATAGGTCCTCCCAGTCATCAAAAAGAGTACGGGCAAGGCCCAGCGCAAGCGATTCCGTTCTTGTCTGCGCCGTCCGCTCGATCTCGCGCGAGGTGATCTCGCGCGCGAAGTTCGGCAGCACGTAGAGGATTGCGAGCGAGAGCACGAGAATGCCCCCGGCCATGCAGGCATAGATGGCAGTTCTGAGTGTCATTGCAGTTCGGTATTCCAGATTGCTCAGTCTGATCCGGATGCGGACCCACCGCCGACCCTAGCGGGAAAGGAAGGTTGCACAAGACCGCGTTACTGAATCGTCCATGAAGCGAACGCGCTTGGCTCCCTAGAGTGTCGATAGAAAATCTGGGGCTGCGCTTTGGCGCTTAACGTCATGGGTCCTCGCAGCCTGTCGGGTAGACAGTCTCTTCCTTCGCAAAAAGCGCAGAGCATCAAGCGTACTGCCCGCCATCAGGGCCAGATCGCATAGAGATAGATCCCGTATCCAACCAGCAGTGCTGCACCTTCCCAGCGCGCTATCCGCAAGCCGGTCCATGCGAAGGCAACCAGCACCACCGAGACGCCGATCATCACGAGGTTGTCGAAGCTGACGATCTCGGCCGGCACTGCTCCGGGCGCGATCAGGGCGGTCGCGCCGCCGATGCCAAGGATGTTGTAGATGTTCGATCCGACGATGTTGCCGAAGGCGACGTCGCCCTGCCGTTTCAGGCCCGCGACCACCGAGGTCACGAATTCGGGCATCGATGTGCCGACCGCGACGATGGTCAA
>NZ_JABFBC010000011.1 GCF_013093415.1 Halovulum dunhuangense | reverse complement strand
TCTGCGATGAGGTTTGCGTGGAGCGAGAGGAACCTTGCGGCGTCTGCGCCGTTGAGGGCGCGGTGGTCGTAGGAGAGGTCGAGGGGTGCCATGGGGACGGGGCGGGGGGTGTTGCCGTCCCAGGCGGTGACGGTTTCGGTCCGGGTGATGCCGAGGATGGCGATTTCCGGGGGGTTTACGATGGGGCTGAAGGCGGTTCCGCCGATGCCGCCCAGGTTGGTGATGGTCATGGACGCGCCGCCCATCTCGTCGGGGCCGATCTTGCGGGCCTGGGCGCGGGCGGCCAGGTCGCCGATCTCGCCTGCGATCTGCCACAGGCCCTTGGTGTCGGCGTCGCGGATGACGGGGACCATCAGCCCGTGGGGCGTGTCCACGGCGATGCCTATGTGGACGTAGTCCTTCAGGATCAGCCTTGTGCCGTCGGCCGACAGCGAGGCGTTGAACTTCGGGAACGCCCTGAGCGCGCGGGCGAGGGCTGCGACATGGAAGGCGAGCGCGGTCAGCTTCACGCCGCGGGCCTGCGCCTCGGGCTTCCATTCGGCGCGGAGCGCCTCGATGGCGCTGACATCGGCGCGGTCGTGATGGGTCACGGCCGGGATCAGCGCCTGGGCGGCGGCCAGGTTGCGGGCGGCGACCTGGGCGAAGCGGCTCATCGGTTCTTCGGTGACGGGGCCGTATCGCGCGTGGTCCACCTCCCAGAAGGCGGTGTCGCCGGCGGGGGCGGGGGCGGGCGCGCCGCTCTCCAGGTCTTCGGGGCCGATGGTGGTGCGCCCGAGGCGCCTGGCCAGCGCGTCGATGTCCACGCCCTTCCGAAGGGCCATGCGGCGGGTGGAGGGGCTTGCCGAGATGTCCATGATCGTCCCCCTTACCAGCTGGCCGAGATGTACTGGGTTTCCATGAACTCGAGCATCCCCTCATGCCCGCCCTCGCGGCCCAGCCCCGACTGCTTGGTGCCGCCGAAGGGGGCCGCGGGGTCGCTGACCAGCCCGCGGTTCAGGCCGACCATGCCGTAGTCGAGCCGTTCGCAGACCTGCATGGCGCGGCGGAAGTCCTGGCTGAAGACATAGGCGACCAGCCCGTATTCGGTGTCGTTGGCGCGGCGGATCGCGTCCTGCTCGTCGGTGAAGGTCTGGATCGCGGCGACGGGGCCGAAGATCTCGTCGCGCACGCATTCGGCGGTCTCGGGGACGTTCGACAGCACCGTGGGCGGGTAGAAGAAGCCCGGGCCGTTCGGCACCACGCCGCCGCATTCGAGCTTCGCCCCCCTGGCGAGCGCATCCGCGACGAACCCGGCCACCTTGTCGCGGGTGGCGGCATTGACCAGCGGGCCCACATCGACCGAGGGATCGGTGCCGTCGCCGACCTTCAGCGCCGACATCCGTTCGGTCAGCCGCGCGGTGAACTTCTCGGCGATGCTGTCATGGACATAGATGCGGTTGGCGGCGGTGCAGGCCTCGCCCAGGTTGCGCATCTTGGCCAGCATGGTGCCCTCGATGGCGGTGTCCATGTCGGCGTCCTTCAGCACCAGGACGGGGGCGTTGCCGCCCAGTTCCATCGCGGGCTTCAGCACCTGGTCGGCGGCGGACTTCAGCAGCTTGCGGCCCACGCCCGTCGAGCCGGTGAAGCTGACCACCCGCACGCGGGGGTCGTGCAGCATGTGATCGACCAGCGCGCCGGTCTTCCTCGAGGGCAGCACGTTCACCAGCCCCTTCGGCACGCCGGCCTCTTCCAGCAGCGGCATCAGGGCCAGCATGGTGAGCGGGGTTTCGGACGCCGGCTTGACGATCACGCCGCAGCCGGCGGCCAAGGCGGGGGCGATCTTGCGGGTGCCCATGGCGGCGGGGTAGTTCCAGGGCGTGATCAGCACCGCCAGCCCCGCGGGCTTGTGCTGCACCAGGATGCGCGCGCCGGAAGCCGGGGCATGGGTGATCAGCCCGTCGGCGCGCACGGCTTCCTCGGCGAACCAGCGGAAGAACTCGGCGGCGTACGTCGCCTCGCCCATGGCGTCGGCGCGGGCCTTGCCGTTTTCCAGGGTGATCAGATGCGCGAAGTGATCGAGCCGCGCGGTCATCAGCTCCCACGCGCGGCGCAGCACTTCCGAGCGTTCGCGCGGCTTGCGCGCGGCCCAGTCGGCCATGGCGCGTTCGGCCGCGTCGAGCGCGGCATCGGCATCGGCGATGTCGGCCGAGGCGACGGAGGCGAGCACCGCCTCGGTGGCCGGGTTGACGACGTCGAAGCGGTCGTCGGTCCTGCGCCAGGCGCCGTCGATGTAAAGGTCGGTATGGTCCATCTGGGTCAACCCCGTCGGTCAGAGCAGGTGGCGGAGCGGCTGCTCCATCCGGCCCGCGAACTCGGTGAGAAGCCGGATCGCCGCGCCCGCATCGAGGGCGGTGGCGGCGCATTCCAGCGTGATCGAAAGCCCCGCGCCGTCGCGCGTGACGGTCAGGACCGGGGCGGCCTCGGCCCCCATCGCGACCGCGGTCAGCGGCGTTGCGCGCAGGTCGCGCAGGATCAGCGCGGGCGCGTCGTCGGTGGCCGTGACCCCCGCGAGATGCCGGCCGGGGGGGACGGCGAAGGCGCGGGATGCGCCGAAGCGCTCGACCGCGACGGTGACGCCGCCCTCGGCGCCAAGGCTTGCGCCGGCAAGCCCCGCGAGGATCGCGTCGGCATCCTTCAGGCCCCGGTTCCCGGCGGCCCAGGCGGCGAAGTCCGCGAAGCCGTCGGCGGCGCAGGCGGCGGTCAGGCGGCGCGGTGCCTCCATGGCCTGCGCCGGGGCGGCTGCGGGCAGGGCGCGCAGCACGTCCAGATCGGCCGCGTGATAGGGCTGGGGATGGCCCGCCTCGGCCAGGCGGGCCAGGTCGAGCCCCTGTTCCATCGCCAGCCGCCGCGCCTTGGGCGAGGCGAGGATGCGCCCGCCGGACGCGGCCGGGGACGCCTTGGCTGCGGCGGCGGGTTTGCGCGCCGGACCGGGCGCCGGGGCCGCCTCAGCCGGAGCCTCAGCCTCAGCCGGGGCCGGGGCCGCTTTGCCGTCCTTCACGGCGCGGGCCACCGGCGCGTCCGGCTTCTCGTCCGCGATGATCGCCACCGGCTGGCCCGTGGGCACCTCCTCGCCGGCCAGGGCCAGGGTCGCGGCCAGCCAGCCGTCGCGGCCCGCGGCCACCTCCATGGTGCTCTTGTCGGTCTCGACCTCGAAGAGCACGTCCTCGGCCGCGACCCTGTCGCCGGGCTGCCTGTGCCAGCCGACCAGCAGGCCCGTGTCCTGGGCCATGCCAAGCTGGGGCATGGTGACGGGGTGCCCCTCGGGCAGGGCGTCGGCGGTGCCGGCCCCGGGTTCGGCCCCGGGTTCTGCGGGGGGTTCTGCGGCGGCCGCATCCCCGTCGCCCCCATCGCCCTCGGCGCTGTCGGTGATCCGGGCGATCACCTGGCCCACGGGGACATCCTCGCCGGCCTTGGCGGCGACCCCGGTCAGGTAGCCGTCGGCGGTCGCCTCGACCTCCATCACCGCCTTGTCGGTCTCCACCTCGAAGAGCGCGTCGCCCTTCGCCACCCGCTCGCCCGGCGCCTTCAGCCAGGACACGATCCGCCCGGCATCCTGGGCCATGCCGAGCTGGGGCATGGTCACGTCATGCGGCCCGGAACCGGAGGTTTCATCATGCGGCATGGATCAGCTCCCCGGCGCACAGCTTGCGGGCGTTCGCGGCCACCGCCTCGGGGGTGGGCACGGTCAGGTCCTCCAGCGCCGGGCTGAAGGGCACCGGCACGTCCATCGCGCCCATGCGCAGCACCGGCGCGTCGAGATGGTAGAACGCCTTCTCGTTCAGCCGGCTGGCGATCTCGGCGGTGACGCCGTAGCTCTGGTGGCCCTCGTCGATCACGATGGCGCGGCTGGTCTTCCGCACGCTTTCCAGCAGCCGCGCCTCGTCGAGCGGCACGATGGTGCGCGGGTCGATCACCTCGGCCTCGATCCCGTCCTTTTCCAGGAGAACGGCCGCCTTCAGGGCCACCTGCACCATCGAGGAGGTGCCGATCAGCGTGATGTCGGCGCCCTGCCGCAGCACGTTGGCCTGCCCGAAGGGGATCAGGTATTCCTCTTCCGGGACCGGGGCCTTGTCCTGGTACATCAGCTTGTCCTCGAAGATGACGACCGGGTTGTTGTCCCGGATCGCCGTCTTCATCAGCCCCTTGGCCTCATAGGCCGACGACGGCAGCGCCACCTTCAGCCCCGGGATGTGGGCGACCAGCGCCTGGAGCGACTGCGAGTGCTGCGCGGCCGAGCGCCGGGTGGCGCCCAGGTTGGTGCGCAGCACCATCGGCACGGTCAGCTTGCCGCCCGACATGTAATGCTGCTTGGCCGCCTGGTTGCAGAGCTGGTCCATCACCAGGTAGATGAAGTCGCCGAACATCAGGTCGACGACGGGCCGCGCGCCGGTCATCGCCGCGCCGACCGCCATGCCGACGAAGCCCGGCTCCGAGATCGGCGTGTCGATCACGCGGGCGGTGCCGAACTCCTCGACCAGGCCCGACAGCACCTTGAAGGGGGTGCCCGCCTCGGCCACGTCCTCGCCCAGGACAAAGACCGTGGGATCGCGGCGCATCTCCTCGCGCAGCGCCTCGTTCACGGCCTGGGACAGGGTGATCTCTCTCATGGTGCGCTCCTCAGTCCGCGAAGACATGCATGTCGACCTCGTGGGCCGGCGGGTAGGGGGCCTTCTCGGCATAGGCCACGGCCTCGGCCGCGTCCCGGGCGATCTCGGCGTTCATCGCCTCGATCTCGTCTTCGGTGGCGATGCCCTCGCTCACCAGGAAGCCGCGGAAGCGGATGATCGGGTCGCGGTTCTCCTTCCAGTCCTTCTCCTCGGACTTCGATCGGTAGTACTCGCGGTTGATGTCGCCCACATGGTGGCCGTGGTAGCGATAGGTCATCAGCTCCAGGAAGAACGGGCCCTCGCCCTTGCGGGCGCGCGCGACCAGCTCTTGCGTCAGCGCGTTCACCGCCAGCACGTCCTGCCCGTCGACCTGGTGCGCCTCGATCCCGAAGGCCTCGGCCCGCGCGGTGATCGAGCCGGCCGCGATCTCCTCGGTCCTGGTGTATTCCGAGTAGCCGTTGTTCTCGCAGGCATAGATCACCGGCAGCTTCCACAGCGCCGCCATGTTCATCACCTCGTACATCAGCCCCTGCGCGGTGGCCCCGTCGCCGAAGAAGCAGACGGTCACGTCGTCCTGGCCCAGGAGCTTGGCGCGCAGCGCCGATCCGGTGGCGATGCCCATGGAGCCGCCGACGATGGCGTTGGCGCCCAGGTTGCCATGGCTCTGGTCGGCGATGTGCATGGACCCGCCCTTGCCCCGGCAATAGCCCTCGGCCTTGCCCAGCAGCTCGCAGAACATCGCCTTGAACTCGGCGCCCTTGGCCACGCAATGGCCGTGGCCGCGATGGGTCGAGGTGATCCGGTCCGCGTCCGTCAGCGCCTCGCAGATGCCCACCGCGACGGCTTCCTCGCCGGAATACATGTGCGTGAGCCCCGGCATCTTGGCCGACAGGTAAAGCTGGTTGGCGTTGTCCTCGAAGGTGCGGATGCGCACCATCTGGCGGTACATCCGCAGGTAGTCGCCCGTGTTGGTGCCCGCATCGGTGCCCGCAGCGGTCTTCGTCGCGGTCTTCGTCCTGGTCCTGGCCTTGGTCATGTCGCGTGTCCTCTGGCGGGGCCCGGGCCGAGGCCCGGTCTACGGTGCGCCCCGTAGACCGGGCCCTGGCCCGGGGGCCCGGTCCCTCAATACCTGTCCCTCAGTACCGGTTGGCGATCGGCAGTTCCTCGGCCGGGAACAGGCTGATCACCTCGCAGCCGGTCTCGGTCACGACGACCTCCTCCTCGATGCGCGCCGCCGAATAGCCGTCCGCGGCCGGGCAATAGGTCTCCAGCGCGAAGACCATGCCGGTCTGGATCTCCATCGGGTGATCCAGGCTGACCGCGCGGCTGATGATCGGGCGCTCGTGCAGCGCCAGCCCCAGCCCGTGGCCGAACTGCAGCCCGAAGGCCGCGTCCTCGTCCGGAAAGCCGAACTCCTCCGCCTTCGGCCAGACCTCGGCCACCTTGTCGGTGGACACGCCCGGCCTGATCATGGCGATGGAGGCGTCGATCCATTCCCGCGCCTTCACATAGGCGTCGTTCTGCGCCGGCGTCGCGCGGCCGATGTTGAAGGTCCGGTAGTAGCAGGTCCGGTAGCCCTGGTAGCTTTGCAGGATGTCGAAGAAGGCCTGGTCGCCGGGCCGGAACAGCCGGTCGGTGAAGTTGTGCGGATGCGGGTTGCAGCGCTCGCCGGAAATGGCGTTGATCGCCTCGACATCGTCCGAGCCCATCTCGTAGAGCATCTTGTTCGACAGCGCGACGATGTCGTTCTCGCGCACGCCAGGCTTCAGCTCCTCGTAGATCATGTGATAGACCCCGTCGACCATCGCGGCCGCCTGGGTCAGAAGCTGGATCTCGTCCCAGTTCTTGATCTCGCGCGCCGCCAGCATGATCTGCTGGCCGTCCACGACATGAAGCCCCTCCTCCTGCAGCGCGTGGAACATCGCCGTCTCGGCATAGTCCACGCCCACCGGCATGTCGCCCATGCCCGCGTCGCGGATCAGACCCGCGATCTCCCTGGCATACTTGCGCATCAGCCCGAACTCGGGCGGGATCGTGCCGCGCATCCCCACCACGCCGGCCCGGCAATGCTCGGGCACCAGCCAGTCCGAGAACTTCCGGTGGTGCATCGCCGCCGAACCGAAGTCCCACACATAGGGCGCATCGTCCCCCGTCAGCAGGCAGAAACGGCACATCTTGTCCCGCTCCCACTCGCCGATCTTGGTCGCCGAGACATACCGGATGTTGTTCACGTCGAACAGCAGAAGCGTCCCAGCATCCGACGCCCGCAACGCCTGACGCGTCCGCGCAAGCCGGTACCGCCGCAAACGGTCATGGTCGATCCGACGCTCGAAATCCACCGACGTGTGACCCCACGCCGGCAAACGACCCTCCCATCTCCAGTTCGGCTCAAGATCCTGCGGCGTCAGCAGGTTCGGCAAAAGCGCGCGTGACATGTGCAT
>NZ_JABFBC010000010.1 GCF_013093415.1 Halovulum dunhuangense | reverse complement strand
CTTTAGCGAAGACGCCGCACACGAAAGGGTCGCGGCGTTTTTGTTTTGGGCGAAGGCAAGCAATCCCAACAGCTTGCCCTCCAGCTCAGCCGTGTGCCCGACCGTCTCGTCGTGCCGGATGACGATGCGGTCGATCAGTTCGCCGAGGATCTCCGAGGCCCGATGGACCACTTCCGGGTCGGACAGCGTCTCCGCCAGCGCATCCACCTGCGAACGATAGAGCGCCGCAAGATCCTCCGGGATGTCGAAAGCAGGCGCGTCGAGCGCGGACAGCTTTGCTTCCAGCGCTTCCTTCTTCTCCTCAGCCGATCTCAGCATCTCGTAGACGCTCCTGGTGGCCATGTCGTCCCGAATGGCACGAATGGCGCCGTCGATCGCCTTCTGCTCCTGTGCGATCGCCTTGCGAAGCGAGGCCTGTTCGGTGTCGCGTTCTTTCCGTGCTTCGGCGATACGCTCGAGAAACTGGCACCGGAACCGCGCGACGGCTTCCGGGGTCATCAGGTCGTCCCTGAGCCCCGACAGGACCTGTGGTTGCAGCCTGTCGACCCGCAGCCCCGGCATCCCGGGGCAGACGGAGGGACCCTTTTCCTTGGCATTGGCACAGTAATAGGCTCGGCTCTTGCTGGAGCCGGCCACTGTCATTTTGCCCCCGCATTGTCCGCACCGAACGAGCCCGGAGAGCAGGTATCGCTTGCGCCGGAGCGCCGAGGGCGCAGCCCTTTCCAGGCTGCGACGCTGCCCGCTCTGGCGTGCCTTCACTGCCTGCCACAGATCCTCGTCTATGATCCGAAGGTGTGGGACCTCAACCCGGATGATCTCCGCTTCGTTGCGGTTGCGCGACGCGCGCTGGTCTGTCTCCGGGTTCTTGCGGTACTGCAGCCTGTTCCAGACGCGCATGCCGGCATAGAGTTCGTTGTTCAGGATGCCCGTATCGCGCCTGGCGTTGCCGTAGATCGTATTGACCTTCCATTCCCGTCCCCTCGGGGAGGGGACGCCTTCCGCGTTCAGTTGATGGGCGATGGCCCGAGGGCTGTGGCCCTCACTGAACTCCCGGAAGATCCTGCGAACGACTTCGGCCTGGTCTTCATCAGGCTCGAGCTCACCCGTGCGGCGCAGCCCGGTCGTCGGATCAATGGGAATACGGTATCCGTAGCTCAACCCCCCGGCGGACCGGCCATCCGTGATGCGTCCCTGAAGGCCCCGGTGGGTCATCTGGGCGATACGCTTGAGCTGCAAAGCGTCCATCGTGCCCTTCATGCCGATGTGCAGTTCCTCGATGCGCCCAGCGCCTTGCCCGAGGGCGCGGCCTGGTACGCGTCGCGCAGCACGCGGCCGACGGTGTCACCGAGGATGATCGGGAAATCCGAGGTGGTGTGCAGCGTGCGGGTCACGAGGCTCGCGGGCGACAGCGCCATGGTGGACTCGCCGCGAAGGGTCAGCAGTTCCTTCGCCATGTCCACGGGCGTGGAATAGGCGTAGCGCCGGGCGGGCTCGGAAAGCTCATGCCGCGGGTTGATCCGGGCGTAGAGCGCCTCGCCCATCTGCCTGGCGCGGTGCGCGGGGTCGTCCTGGCTCTCGCCCATCTCCACGCGAACCTGTTCGGTACGGATCGTGGGCGCGGAGCGCTGCGCCAGCGCCTCGAACGCCGCGCGGCGGGCGGTGTCAGGATCGGCGCCTCCGTCGATCTGGCCGTCGATCCAGGACTGGTCCAGCCCGGCGATGCGGGCGATGGAGCGGATCTCGGCATTCGCTTCAGAGCGGGACTCGGTGGTGGACGCCT
This sequence comes from Halovulum dunhuangense, assembly GCF_013093415.1. Taxonomy (NCBI): domain Bacteria; kingdom Pseudomonadati; phylum Pseudomonadota; class Alphaproteobacteria; order Rhodobacterales; family Paracoccaceae; genus Halovulum; species Halovulum dunhuangense. The sequence goes on along the minus strand of NZ_JABFBC010000010.1, from coordinate 10,660 downwards.
CGGCCGGGGCCGGGGTGGTCGTGGTGTCGGTCATCTTTGTCTCCATGCGAATATGGGCGCCGGGGTCGGCGGGCGTCGGCACCAGGGAAATCTCGTGGGGCGTCCAGCGCACGGCGGTCAGCACGCGCGCGCCATTCTCTGTGATCTCGGCCCAGTCCTCGACGGAGTAGCCGACCGAGACATGCCGCAGGATTCCCGACAGCACGTCCTGCCAGACCGGCTCCACCTCCGGCCGGGGCGAGAACTGGATCACCGCCGTGCCGCGCTTTCCGTCCACGGCGGCGCTGCGCACGGAGCGGCTTGAACAGATGCAGGCAATCGGCGGCGGGAACGCGGAGCGGGTCCATGCGGAGAGACCCCAGCGGGTCGCCCGGGCGGGAGGACAAGACCCGGAAGGCGACCCGGCGACCGGCGGCATCGAACTCGATGCCCGCACGAATCCGCGCCCCGCCGCCAATCTCGCGGTGAAGGTCCATGGGAACCTGCTCGCGATCCAGAAGCTCGAGGTGGAGGGGAATGGTGCTGGCGTCGCTGGCGACACGCAGTCGTCCGAGACCGCCACCGGCACCATCGCCGGGCGCACCACCATGCTGCCTCGCTGATAGTAGCCGAGCCCTGCCTACATCAGCGCGCCCTCGGCCATGTCGACGGCCCGGTGCAGGAAGCCCGCAAAGATGCGGATCACCGGGCGGCCGTCTCCTTCGTCATCGTCGGCATCCTGGCCGTCTGGAATACGAGCGCGCGAGGTTCGCACCCGCTCCACCCGTTCCGCGCGCCAGCCGTTCCACGCTCCGCGGCTACAGCGACTATGTTCGGCTACACATCACGGTTCCCGAGGTCGGAATCGGGGACAAGCTGATCGTCCAGCTGACCCGCCGCCATGTGAACGAATTCCGCGACCGACTGCTGCTGAACGGCCGATCCGAGCATCTGACCCGCCGCGCGCTCTCGGTGCTGAAGCTGCTGCTCGACCACGCCATCGACAACGGCCAGCTTTTCACCAACGCGGCGCAGGGCGTCCGGGTGATCAAGTCGAGCCGGATCGACTACAAGGCGCCGGTGCCGTCCAAGGAGACGATCCGCGCGCTGATCGAGACGGCCGAGGAGGACTTCAAACCCCACCTGATCGTCTCGGCCCTGACTGGCCTGCGCGCCTCGGAACTGCGTGGCCTGCGCTGGCAGGACGTGGATTTCGAGAAGGGATTCATCTACGTGCGCCAGCGCGCAGACGCCTACAACCAGATGGGCGAGCCGAAATCGCGCGCGGGCTATCGCGATATCCCGGCCGGGCCGATGGTGCTGAACGCCCTGCGCCGCTGGAAACTGCGCTGCCCGAAGAGCGACCTCGGGCTGGTGTTCCCCGCGCCGCGCGGTGGCGTCCTCCAGCACACCAATACGCAATCCCTGTTCCGCAAGCTGCGGGAGGAGGTCGGCGTGAAGCTGCGCTGGCACGACCTGCGTCATTTCGCGGTGTCGCTCTGGATCGAGCAGGGCTTCTCGATCAAGGAGGTGATGACCTTCGCGGGCCATTCCTCGATCCAGATGACAATGGAGCGCTACGGCCACCTGTTCCCGTCGCCCGACCACCAGAACGCCATGGCCGAGGTCGAGGCCAAGCTGCTGGGGTGATCGGCACCGAGCGGTCGGTTAACGCGATCTTCAATCAAATTGTCGATGATCGTGCGGCCGACCGCAGAGGCCCTCCATCAAGACCATCACCTATACCGAGGCCTATCGTATGGCCTTCGTTGAATACCTTCGCCGGGGAACGCCGATCCGCCTGTCGCTGAAACAGGTCGGGATCACGGATCAGTATGTCTGGCGCACTCGACGCGACGAGCGCGTGCGGAGGTCGCACCGGATGAACGACGGCCGCGTGTTCTCGTGGGCCGATCCGCCTGCCACCGGGCATCCTGGCGAGGACTACAACTGCCGTTGCGAGGCCGTCCGGTTCGTGGCTGGCGAGACCGAGTTCGGATTTCACGAGTTCACCACGAGCCTTGACTCGAGCTATACTTGTTGGGCCAACCGCGATTTCGTGCGCCACTACTATAATGGCGGCGGGCGCGCTGTGACCCTGCTGGAGATCGGACACCTGCGAGAGATTGCCGAGCAGTACGCCTATGGCGATGGGGCCGAGGGCGCGTTCCGCCGCCTTGCCGACCAGGTCGCGGATGAAGCGCGCGCGTCGGGCGCGGGGTCGCTCAGCTACGACTTCGGCGCTCCGTACGATTTTGGTGATGTCGCATTCTCCCATGGCGACGGCGTGGTTCGCGGAGTCTTCGTCGGTCGCGTCGACGACCGCGGCGCGATGCTCCGGATCACCGGCGAGACCACCTTCGAGTTCCGCGACAGCTTCGAGGACCCTCTTGACATCGGCATTGAGGCCGGTGGCACACCGTATGCGATCACCGGCGACTGGACAGCGCGCTTCTCCGCCGAGGTGGTGAAGGACGCCGGGAGGAGCGAGTACGGCAGGGTGGGTCGGCGGTGACGTCTCGGTCGCGATCTGTAGCGGGCAGGCTTGCCCGATACACGCTGCTCGGTCTGGCCTTGCTGGTCCTCCTCTGGGCATTGGTCGCCGGTGCGCGGTGGGCGATGAGTTTCCAGGAATCCGTGACCCTGCCGAGTGGGATGCAGTTGAGCCGGGAGTTCGACTGGGACCGCTACGGCCGCTGGGATCTGTTCGCTACGAACGGCCGGACCCGTCTGGCGCGCGATGTGGAGTTCCTCTGCTTCAACGACCGGTACGTTTTCGTGCAGTCGTACGACCGCGCGTTCACCGGACTGTACGAGGCCGAGACCGACAGCAGGGTGCCGGTGGACTATGCGCGAGCCATGGCCGTCAGCGGCCTGAGCAAACCCGGCGAGGGCTGCGACGGATACTATACGGGAAGGGTCGGTCCCGGCCTTTTGCTCGACGCCGGGCGCCCACCCTTCGTGCCACCTTGTGCATGGCGAAACGTCGACAACGAGGCATTGCGCGACCGGGCGTGGTTCGAGCGCCCCTGTGCGCCGGGCCCGTGGCCTCCGGAGCGGCAATGACCGCTCTGGATATCGGATTCCCGTTCCTTCCCAATGACTTGCGTCTGCTCCGTGCGACATGTGGATGACGTTTGGAGCCTGAAAATCGCCTACGGCGCTGATTTTTCGAAGCTATTTCGGTCCCCTTGGGTTGCCTCATAACCTGAAGGCCGCAGGTTCAAATCCTGCCCCCGCAACCAAATTACCCAGCGATATCAAATGCTTAAACGCCTCCCTCCGGGGCGGCGTTTGCGCTTCCACCACCCGTGGAAGCACAGTGGAAGCAAGAGGGGACGTGATTCCGCGTATCTCAAGGCTCTTCAAACAGCACGCCTGCTACTGCCAGAAGATCCGTGAGTTTCGGATAGCCGCTCCCGCTCAGCGACAGCAACTCGGACGAAGTCGATCCATCTGAGTTGGCGCTCTCCAAAATAATCAGATCGTCGCGTCGCCGCAGCCTCTTGAAGTACTTGGCGCCGTTTTCGTCTATTGCGATCACAAGGCGCCCCTCTGAACCCCTCAGCGTCCCTTCGCTGATCGTCATCATACGCGTGATGACGTATTGGCCATCGAGTGCGATCGGCTCCATACTTCGCCCTGCGACCTTCAGGAGCCGGGATCCGTCGAGTGCTGTTCTGGCTAGAGCAACGTTATCCAGTGGGCTGACTTCGCCCGCAGCGCTGACCGCTGGCGCGCGCGACGACATGAAAAGCGTTCCAATGATCTTCCGCATGGGGAGTTTGTCGATAGGGGCGATGACCGGCTCAGGGAGAGAATACGGGTTCGTAGCTTGCCCTGTTAGGACCGCCATCCCAGGTTGTTCATCGGAGAGATTAAGCCGACGCGCGACAAGCCGATCCCCGTAGACCGCCACAACGAGGTTCCGAGCGTTGGGTGCGCCGTAGTTCTTTACCAGAACGATGTCCCCGATCGTCGCGACTGGCTCGAGTGTTGAGGCTTCGACGCGATAGGCGTCGTGATTGTGCAACGTGAGAGGCTCGGCACATTCCCATTCTTCGATCAAAATCGTCCCGTTACCGACGATGCCGTCGCTTGTCGCGGCCGCCGCTATCCCGGTTTTCAGGAGTCCCGCTTCGGCCACCGCGGCTGACCGCGACGCCGGAAACTCGATCACCGCCTGAGGGTATGCGTACAGTCTCGGGTCGGCGCCATAGGCGTCATAATCAGCGGCTACCATAAACGCGTCTGTAAAGCTCTTCTGCAGCTTGGTGCGCCAATAACGTTCTACATCTTCGGCTTGGGCGAGACCAATCGTACCATCATTCGTGTGGTGCGTGGCATTCATGTATTTGATCGCTTTGTTTTTCTGTTCGTTCAGCAAACTCGTGAGCCTCTTGAATGCTGGACGATTGAAAGGAGCCACGTGGTCCTTCTGATAAGTCGTAAGGAGACCGACTAGCCCTCCCAATGTGTCGCCAGTAATCTCATAGGATTCTGGACGAAGCATAATCCGAAGAAGATCTTCACAATAAACCCGGACCTCGCGAACGTACTCGTAGGCCTTATCATCGGAGTCTTCGTCTTTCGCATCACTGTACCTGCGCTCGAGCCTTGTTCCATTTAGAATTTGGGTAACGCCGCTAGCACCATGCAACCTTGCGATCTGGCCCTTTTCACCATTGAGGCTGCAAGTTTCCGTTAAAATACTGAAAAACTGACGTTCATGAGTCACAAGAAAAAGTTGGATACCGTGGGGGTCGGTGGCTGGCGCATTAGCCATCCCAATAAGCTTCTCTGCCCACTTCCGCTTGTTCTTTGGGTCGAAAGTGAGTTGTGGATCATCCAAGACGACGAGAGGAAAGGAGCACCCACCTTTGTCCTCGATGACCTCGTCTCGCATGGCAAATACGAAGGCCCACAGAATTGACCGTATCCAAGACGCATTTGCAACGAGAGTAGCATCGATCTTAAAGTCGTCACTGAACCGTCCGTGGACGGCGACCTGGCGTTTATCGAGTTCAGTACTTTCGAAATCAAAACGGTCCTTGAGGCGGATCTCTTTAAGGATTTCGCTCACACGCCCGGAAAGTGATTGAATCGACCGATGTGTCTCCGCATCAACCAAGTTCTTGAGCTCTTTGAGTGGCTCGAGCGCCGCTGCGATTTCTTCTCGCATCGCTTGTACGGCATTTATTTCTTCATATTTTGCGGCTGCCTCCTTCGCATCGTTCAGGTGCTTGGCGATCCTATCCAAAGGTTCCGCTTTGTCGTTGGCCTCTTCCAGTTTCGTGAGCATGCCCTCGAGGCTGTCCACGGACCACGTTCCGGACCCATCCTGCTCGCCAACGAGCGTGAGCCAAGACGTGACAAACACGCTACGGTGCTCTGACCACCAGTCGACGAGAGCTATGATCCGCTTCACGTCATGGATGAGCCGGCGCAATTCGTTCACTGCAGCAGGTTCTGGTTCTGAAGGCGGTTCGAAGGAAACGAACTGAAAATCCGGCAAAAAGCTTGATTGTGAGGAAACCTGTCGCTCAACTGAGGTGGCAAGGCCTACAAGCACATCTGAGAAGGGCGTAGCATGGACGAACCGGTCACGAACGGCGGCCGCATAGTCAACAGCAGGGTTCATGGCTGCCAGCTGCGTGAAGTGCTCTGCAACAGGACTTGGCAATAGTGCGCGGAGTCCCTTTTCGATATCTGAACATGCATCGTCGATCACACGTTCGGCAGCTTCCGCGTCGGCCTTTAAGGCAGCGAGTTCGGCGGCAAGAGCGCGTTGATCTTCCGTGGTCAAATGCTGCGCACAGAGCGGGCATGTTTCTGCCATCTTGAGGTCTTCGGCCGGCACAAAAAAGCGGGACGCAAGTGCCTTCAATCGTAGCCTTTCGTCCGCGAGTTGTTTAGCGTTCCAGTCCAAGGCGGCGTGCAACTTTGCCTCGAAGTCTGGCAGGCTGGTAGATAAAATTCTGAAAGACTCGTCACTGTGGGCTTTTCTTAGTGCGGCCCATGCAGCGAAGAGCTGGACCCCATTGGTCTTATTTTCGACGACGTCGCGTGCAGTGTTTACCGCTCGTGACAGTCGGCGCCGGCCGTCAACTGTGGACAAGTCGATATCATCGGATATTTCTGCCTTTAGGAGGGCGAGAAGCTCCCCAGCCTTGGTCGATGCATCCTCTGAAATTTCTTGAAGCCTGTTTGGAATGTTATCATCGCCAAGCACAAGATCTTCAGGGATATCAATATTGGAGTCTTTGACCAACTCTCGGGCCTTGCCGATGTTGGCGCCAAAGTTGGTCTCTAATTGAGCGACGCCATTGTCCTTCGCATACTTGAGAAAACGTCTCCCCTTGTTGCAGAACGCTGCTGCCCCAAGCGCTATGTCTGCCAGTTGGTCGAGTCCGGTGAGCATCTTCATCGCCTCGTAGAGGCTGGCGCTCTTCGATCCGAAGCCAATGTGAGCAAGGCGGGCTGGCATGAGAAGGCCTGTCTCGAGTAGCTGCGGTGCGGTGTTCAGTCGAGGATCAATGTCGCTTACAATTTCAGCCGCGCCTTCGGCCGGCGAGACAAGAGTTCGCTCAGCGATCGCTTCGTCGCCAGAAGGGCTTCTAAAAGTGAGCCTTACCTGAACTGTCGCAGTGCGTTCCAGATCATTGGCTCTGGTCGGGTACGTAACCAGCGGCGGCCACTTGCCAACCTTCCTGCCAGCATTGTCATAAACCGGTTCCCTGGCGCCGCCGTCGGGATCCAAACCACTGTGTTCCCGCAGACGATAGCCGGTAAGGGCCCACACGATTGCACTGGCGAGGGAGGTCTTGCCCGACCCGTTGGTACCTTCGAGGCACCAGTCATCACTGGAGGTTTGAAGCACGAATGGCGGGCCTTCAAAGGTGTTCAGTCCTCCGAAATTGCGGGTCTCGAGCCGATCGAGACGCCACGGGCCAGGAGATAAACTTGCAGCTGGCTGTGAAGCGTTGGGAGCTGGATCTGAATCTGCATCCTGCCAAGCTGCGACTATGCCATCGAAAAGCGATTCAGAGCCCTCAGCGACGGCGCTTGGGTTGGCGCTCAACAGAAATCGAAAGAGCCGCCGGTGGCTAGCTTCCCCTAACGTAATCGAACCGGCACGAGCCGCGCCTGAGGCCGGCCAAGACAGTTCCGAGCCTGAGAGAAGTCGACTCGTCGCATGATCAAGCGAAATCAACATGATGGCGAGATGGCCCTCCGTAGCTCACTTGGCTGAGACTGGACACGTTCGGCTCCTGCGGGGCTCGGCACTTCGGTGTTGAAGCTCTTCAAGATTGAGCGTATCAACTCGCAAATCCGCGAACAAGCGGATTGACAGGGAGCAGCACGTGATGAACCGCATATGTCTGCTGACGGTGTGACCTTCGGCCAGGCGATTTCGAAGGCCCGCAAGGGACTCGGTCTCAGCCAGAAGGAGCTCGCAGCGCGCGTGATGAAGGAAGAGGGTGGCGGGTCGATATCCCCGCAGTACCTCAACGACATCGAGCACGATCGACGCAGCCCCAGCTCGGGGCACCTGATCCGCCAGTTCTCCGGCATCCTGAACATACCGGAGGACTACCTGTACGCACTTGCAGGCCGGCTGCCGGATGATCTGCGACCGGATGCGTCCACTCCGGACAAGGTCGTCGAGGCCTTCGCCAATTTCAGGAAGACGTTGAAGGAGTAAGGAGGTTCGCATGGTGAAGATGATCCGTGAAAACACGGGCCGCTTTGCCGAGCGACCCTTCTACGCGGCGCGGGATCTCGACAACGAATGCGAGCGGCTGATCCATGAGCTTCTGATGAAGCGCCACGGAAAGGTCCACTATCCCGTAGCAACCGACGACCTGACCGTGCTGATCGAGATGCATGATGCCGAGCTGGACAGCTACGCCGACCTGTCCGCCTACGGCGCAGATGTCGAAGGAGTGACCGAGTTCTTCCCCGACCGCGGGCCCAAGGTATCAATCTCCGAACGCATCGCGGCCTATGAACGGCGCGAAAACCGTTTCCGCACCACGCTCACCCATGAGTTCGGGCACGTGAAGTTCCACGGGCCTCTCTGGGCGCAGAAGTTCGCCAACGGCGACCTGCTCGAGCGCGGCGTGAATGCGAACAAGGCGATCTCGAAGCGCGACAACATCCTGGACGCCCCGCAGTCCGACTGGATGGAATGGCAAGCCGGTTACATCAGCGGCGCGCTGCTGATGCCGGCCACGCCAGTCCGTCGCCTCGTTTCCGACTACTGCGGCCCGCGCGAGCTGCATGGCGATATCCACGTTTCGACGGAGCATGCCGCGCGGCTGATCGAGATGGTCATGGAGCGGTTCGCGGTTTCCGAAGAGGCCGCCCGCATCAGGTTGCTGAAGTTGAACCTGATCACTTCGGCACACGGACAGACCTCGCTCTTCGGCCGCTGATCGCTAATCCGCGGAAGTGCGTATTTTTTCGATTGACTCCACTCTGGCCCGATATACGCTGATTAGCAGATCAGCCGATATATGGAATCGCCAGAAAGGAGACCCCGGTGACTGCACTGTCCGCTTTCCTTCGCAAGACGCCCGGCGAGGCGCTGCGCGAATACTTCGACCGGCCGGAGATCGGCCTGCCCACCGAGTTCGACTGGCCCGCGTCGGACGCCGACCTCTCCGGGCCGCTTCTCGGCGCCATCGAGAAGATGTCCCGCGTCCAGCGCGACCGGATCTCGAACGACGCCGAGCGCGTCCATGCCCTGTCCGACGAGCCGGGGCAGGCCGCGATCTACAGCGTGGCCGAGGATCCTGCCCTCCTCGACGGGCTCGCGAAGACGCCCCCCTCACGGGCGGCGTTTGCGTTTCCAGCACCCCAGGAAGCACCGGGGCAACAGAACGGGAATGTCACATTGCCCCCGTCCAATCCAGGCTGAGATAGGCCTTGGCCCAACCGGGTGGAGCAGAGCCGAGGCGCAGCAGGTTCACCGAAAATCAGATCATCGGCGTTCCGAAGTAGCAGGAGGCGGGCGTCTCCTTCGCCGGTCTGGGCCGCGAGCACGGCTTCAGCGATGGGACCATCTGCAATTGGAAGGCCAAGGATGGTGGCTTTGATGCCAGCGAGGCCGGGCGCCTGACCTTCGCCGATGACCGCAAGATCGACTGGCATGACATAGCCCCCCGGACAAGCCCGTCCTTGAACGGCATCACCGAGAGCTTCAAGGGCCGACTGCTGGACGGGCTCCTTCCCGAGACGCTGTCACCGTCCCTGAACCATGCCCGCGCCACGCTCGCGGCCTGGCGCAGGGACTGCAACACCGAGTGCCCCCATTCCCTCCTCGGCTGGCGGACCCTCGCCGAGTTGGCCGAAACACTCACCCCCCAACGGGGCCTGGCGCTGCGCAACCCGCACAACTCCGCGCAACGCCCCGTTGCCCAGCCCGCCCGGATCCGGCGGCCATCATCCGGTCATCCGCGATGTGACATACCCCGACCCGAATGCTATATCCTGCACAAGCGCCACGGGTCGCGTCGAGAAAGAGAAGCGAAGAGCACTGGACGGAAATGGATGAGGGCGGCAAGACCGGGGACACCGGTCGATCTAACAAGGGGCAACCGCGCACGAGGCGCGTCAAGATAAGCGAAGTCGCCAAGGCTGCGGGGGTGCATGCCTCGACCGTCTCGCGGGTGATGGACCCGCTCAAGCGCAAGATGATATCTCCGCAGGTGGTCGAGAAGGTCCTCAAGGTCGCGCGGGAGCTGGATTACACGCCGAACGAGGCCGCTGCCGGCTTGCGTCGGAGGACATCGCGGACCCTGGGGTTCATCGTGCCGGATATCAGCGATCCGATCTACCCGCGTGTGCTGCGCGGGGTCGAGGATGCGACCAAGGAGCGGGGCTACATGGTCCTGCTCGGCAATGCGGGGAATTCCTACGCGGATGCGAGCCGGATCCTGAGGCGCATGTCGGCGCGCGTGGTGGAGGGGCTGCTGATCGGCACCACCCGTCTGGAGGACCCGCTCATCCAGGATTGCCTCGACAACGAGCTGCCTACCGTCTCGGTCATGCGGCGCAGCAACTCCAACAGCATCAGCTCGGTGACGGTCGACAACCGGGAAGGCATGCGGATGATGGTGGATCTCTGTCTTGCGAGGGGCCACCGGGAGTTCTGCGTCGTGGCCGGGCCGCAGAACATCTCCACGGGGCATGACCGCCACGAGGGTTGCCTTGATGCGCTGGAGGCCAGGGGCATCTCCCTTGAGAAGTCGCATATCTACATCGCGAAGAAGTTCACGGTCGAAGAGGGGGCGCTGGCGGTTAAGCAGCTGCTGGGCGCCCAGGGGCTCCGGCCCACGGTCATCATCTGCGCCAATGATCTTCTGGCGATCGGTGCGATGAACGCCTGCAGATCGTTCGGCCTGGACTGCCCGCGCGACATCTCGATTACCGGGTTCAACGATATCGAGTTTGCCAAGTACCTCAGCCCGCCGCTGACCACGGTCACGACGGACGCCTATGCGATCGGCTTCAAGTCGGCGACGCTTCTGCTCGATCTTCTGGAATCGGGCGGCCGACAGGTCACGAATATCCGGATCACGCCGCAATTGCGCGAACGCGCCTCGCTTCGGGCCATCGATCACCCAGCCTGAGCGCGTTTGGCCCGCCGTTTTGTCAGGCGATGATGTTTCTGGGG
>NZ_JABFBC010000009.1 GCF_013093415.1 Halovulum dunhuangense | reverse complement strand
TCCCAGAAACATCATCGCCTGACATCAACAACACAAACACGCGGCAGGCCTTTCCCCGGGGCATGTGGCATGCCCGGCGCGGCGACGGGGGATGGCCGTCTCACCGCGCGGCGTCGGCGGCGTGACGGACCCCGCCCCTGTTCCCGCGCACGCGGACGTTACCCGTGGCCCCACGAGGGCAATTGATCGGGCGGATGTTTCGACCTATCGTCAACGCCAAGTTTTTCTTCGATGAATTTCCGCGGCAGGTCAGAGTGAGTCGGCAGACCGTCCCCCCGAAAGCCCTGGCCGCCCCTTCTGCCTGGCCGCCCCGCGCCAGTCGCGGGACCGACTGTCGGATCGCCGCCCTCCATGCCCCTTCCGACCCCGCGCCCCTTCCGACCCCATCCCCCTTCCGACCCGATGGCCATTTCCCCGGCCCGGGCCGCCCCATGACGCAGCCCCGGGGCTGACCCCCGCAAGGAGACCCATCCATGTGCATGTCCTGCTACGAGACCGCCCTTTCCGGGGCAGCCGGCATAGATCCCTGCCTGTGCGGCGCGCCGAAGACCCAGGCCGCGATGCGCCGGCTGGAGGCCGACCTGTCGCGCCGCGCCTTCCTGGGCGGGTCCGCCGCGGTGGTGGGAATGTTCGCGGGCTTCGGCCTGCAACCGCGCGAGGTCCGGGCGCAGGCCCCCGGCCAGCCGCTTCTGCTGACCAACCTGCGCTATTTCGACGGCACCGGCAGCCAGTTGCAGGAGGGGCGCGACATCCTGGTGCGCGACGGCCGGATCGAGGCGCTGCCCCCCGCGGGCCAGGGCCCGGCCGAGGCGCAGCGCATCGACTGCGGCGGGCGGGCGGTGATCCCGGGCCTGATCGACGCGCATTGGCATTCGACGCTGGTGGGCGTCAGCCAGATCGTCGCCCTGACGCAGGACCTGGGCTTCGTGCACCTGATGTCGGGGCGCGAGGCGGGGGCCACCCTGATGCGCGGCTTCACCACCGTGCGCGACGTGGGCGGGCCGGCCTTCGGGCTGAAGCTGGCCATCGACCAGGGGGCGGTGGCGGGGCCGCGGATCTTCCCGTCGGGGGCGATGCTGTCGCAGACCTCGGGCCATGGCGACTTCCGGCTGCCGAGCGAGTTGCCCCGGATGCCCGGCGATCCCGCCAGCTACAGCGAGCGGATCGGCGCCGCCGCCATCGCGGACGGGCGCGACGAGGTGCTGCGCCGCGCCCGCGAGCAGCTGATGAAGGGGGCGAGCCAGCTGAAGATCATGGCGGGCGGCGGGGTCGCGTCGCGTTACGATCCGCTCGATGCGACGCAGTACCTGGAGGAGGAGATGGAGGCGGCGGTGCGCGCCGCGGCCGACTGGGGCACCTATGTCTGCGCGCATGTCTACACCTCGAAGGGGATCCAGCGCGCGGTGCGGGCGGGCGTGAAGTCGATCGAGCACGGCCAGCTTGCCGACAGCGAGACGATCCGCATGATGCGCGACGAGGGCGCGTGGTGGTCGATCCAGCCCTTCCTCGCGGACGAGGACGCGAACCCCTACACCGATCCGGCCAGCATCGCCAAGCAGCGGCAGGTGGCCGAGGGCACCGTGCGTGCCTTTGAGGAGGGGCGCGCCGAAGGGGTCCGCATGGCCTTTGGCACCGATATCCTGTTCAACCCGGCGGGCGCGGCCAGCCAGGGGCGCCAGCTTTCGAAGCTTGCGCGCTTCATGTCCCCGCTCGAGGCGCTGCGCATGGCGACCGGGGATGCGGGCGAGCTGCTTTCGCTGTCGGGCCCGCGCAGCCCCTATGCCGGGCGTCTGGGCGTCATCGCCGAAGGCGCGCTGGCCGACCTGCTGGTGACGGACGGGGATCCAGCCACGGACCTGTCCTTCCTCGGCGATCCGGACAACACCCTGCGGCTGATCATGAAGGGCGGCCGCATCCACAAGGATACCCTGTGATGACGAGCAAGAGACTTTCCCGCATCGGGGCCGCACTGACCGCTGGCGCGCTGGCGCTTGCCGGTGCGGCGCAGGCGCAGACATCCGGCGCGGACTGGAACGCGCAGCTCACGCTTTATGGCTGGGGCGCCGGGATCGGCGGCGATCTGACGCCCTTCGCCGGCGCGCCCACGCTGTCCTTCGACAAGTCCTTCACCGAGGTGCTGGAGGATCTGGACGCCGCCTTTTTCGTGACCGGCTACGCAAGGCGCGATCGCACGGTGTTCCTTGGCGATTTCAGCTATTCCTCTTCCTCGAAGGAAGGGCTGGTGCCGCCGGGCGCCCCTGCCAGCGGCGAGTTCACGCAAAGCTCGCTGACGCTGGCCGCGGGCCGCCGGATGGTGGACGAGGCGGGCCGCGCGATCGACCTGATGGCCGGCGCGCGCGCCTGGCGCATCGAGGGCTCGGTCTCGGTTCCGCTGGCGGGGGTCAGCGTCTCGCCCGAGAAATCCTTCGTCGATCCGATCCTGGCCGTGCGCGGCAACTTCCGCGTCTCGCCGCGCTGGTCCGTGATCGGCTATGCGGATCTGGGCGGCTTCGGCGTCGGCTCGGACCTGACCTGGCAGGTGGTCGCCACGGCCAACTACAAGGCGACCGAAAACCTGTACCTGTCGGCGGGCTACCGGCATCTCTACCTGGATTACGACGACGGCGGCACCGAGTTCGAGGGCAGCATGAGCGGGCCGCTGCTGGGCGTCACCTGGAGGTTCTGACCGGGTGACGCGGCTCAGCGCGGGACGAGGTCGCGCAGATGCTCGACCAGCCGCGCCTCGGTCGCGGCATCCCAGCCCTCGGGGGCGAGCGTCGCGGCCCAGGCGGGGATGTAGTGCCGCGCTACATAGTCGTGGCCATGGCCCAGCGTGCCCAGCGCCACGGCCATGTCCACGCCCACCTGCAACAGGGTGACCACCGGAACCCAGCGCATCTTGGGCGATACGTCGGGGGCGCGCGGGCCGGTCAGCCAGTCGGGCGCCCGCCAGGCCAGCGACCAGTCGAAGAACACGATCGGATCGCTGCCATATTGCAGGAACACCAGCCGCATCGGCCCCCAGTCGGCGTCGAACCGGGCAAAGCGCGCGTCCTGGTTGGCGGTGCGGATCAGCGAGCCGTTGCCGAAGCGCGGCTGCCAGGCCGGGCTGTCGGGCTGGCGGCGGGTGACGACCATGTTCCAGAACCCGCTCAGGAAGGGCGAGCCGGTCCACATCGCGCCCTGGAACGGATCGCCCAGCACATCGAGCAGCGGCACGGTTTCCTGCGACAGGAACGCCCCAAGGCTGAGCCCGTGCAGGTAGAGGCCGGGCCGCGCGTCGGCGGGCAGTCCGGTCCAGTGCCGATAGACCAGGTCGAACAGCGCCTGCGCCTCGGCCAGACCGTGCTCGGGATCGACGATCACCGACACGGGGCTGGACAGGTAGCTGTACTGCACCGACACCGTCGCCACGTCGCCGCGGGTGATGTAGTCGAGACTGTCCATCGCGCCCGGATCCAGCCAGCCCGAGCCGGTGGGCATGGCGATCACGAGGGTGCGACGCTCGAACCCGCCCACGCGCAGAAGTTCGTCGAAGGCAAGGCGCGCCCGCGCCTCGGGGGTCTCGGCGGCGTTCAGCCCGACATAGACGCGGATCGGCTCTTTCGCGGGCGCGTTCCAGAAGGCGCCGATTTCCGCCGCTTCCGGCCCGGAGCTGACAAAGTCGCGGCCCCAGCGGCCCAGATCCTCCCAGCCGACCAGGGATGCGGCGCTGCCGGATTTCAGCGGATCCCCGGGCCGGGCCAGGTCGGGCGCGACGATCGCGTCGGCCAGTTGCGAGGCGTTGTCGATCGCGCGCAGCGCGTAGCGCATCCCCACGCCGTCCACCACCGCCCAGAAGATCGCCAGCGCCGCAAGCCCGCCCAGCAGGTTCGCCACCCGTGGCGGCAGGAAGCGTCTGCCGCGTCGGCTGCCATCGCTTGCCAGCAGCTGGAAGGATCGCCCGAAGAACAGCAGCACCACGAAGATCGCGGCCGCCAGCGCCAGCACGATCAGCGGCGCGCCGGTATCCGTCGGCGGCAGGCCCCAGGCGGCCCGGACCGAGTCCTGCCAGTCCGCGCTGCGCCACAGGCAGATCGCCGTGCCAAGCCCGGTAAGCCCCAGGCAGACGCGCATGACGATCCGCCTTGCATCCGCCGGCAGGGGCCGGACCCCCAGCCACCGAAACAGCGTGACCAGCCCGAACCAGGTCGCGTAGCCCACCGAGAAGACAAGCCCGCCCAGCAGCCCCTGCACCATCGGCTCGCGCGGGACCAGCGACGGCGTCAGCGACAGCGAGAACAGGATCGCGCCCAGCACGACCCCGCCGCCCTGAAGCGGGGCGAGGAAGCGCGCGACCCCTGCCCCGTCCGGGTCGCGGACCTGCTCAGGCGATGCCATGGTCACGGATCACCAGCGGGCGCGCCCGCATCCGGCCCGCCGGATCACGGCGTCAGCTGCCAGCGGCCGTCGGCCATGCGGCAGCGCCGGCTGACATACTGCTGCACCCCGGCGCGGCTTGCGGTGCGGAACTTGTAGCCGAGTGTCACGCAATCGCCCGCCACGGCCGTCACCTCGACCAGGCCATGGGCTCGCGTCTGGGGGTTGGACCAGACCGTGTCATCGCCCACCTGCACGTCGCCGCGGGTATAGAGCGCGGCACCCTCGCGGACCATGATGTCCACATCCGCCTGCGACAGCCCCGTGCGCGCGAGCCCGGTCAGAAGCGGGTTGGCAAAGGCCGGCTGGGCGGCACCGGCCGCAAACAGCAGGCCTGCGGAAAAAAGGGTGGAAAAAATGAGAGTTTTCATAAGTCTGGACCTTAGAGGAGTGGGACGGCAACCGCTCTGCACTCTATGCAGCTTTCGCCCCGCTGGCAACGACGGCCGGCAGGCTCAACGATTGCGTGAGCGGGCGGCATCCGCCCCGCCCCCTCAGCCGGTCCGGTCCAGATAGATCCCGTCGCCGGGCCGGTTCATCACCTGGCCGTCCTGCATCACCGTCCGCCCGCGCAGCAGGGTGCGGACCGGCCAGCCGGTGACATCCATCCCCTCGTAGGGGGTGTAGTCCGAGCCGTGGTGCAGATCCTGCTGCCGGATCGTCCGCCGCACGCCGGGATCCCAGAGCACCAGGTCCGCGTCGCCGCCGACCACGATCGAGCCCTTGCGCGGATAAAGCCCGTAAAGCCGCGCGGGGTTGGTCGCGGTCAGCGCGACGAAGCGTTCGGGGGTGATCCGGCCCTTCGAGACCCCCTCGGAGAACAGGATCACCAGCCGCGTCTCGACGCCGGGCAGCCCGTTCGGCACCCATTTGAACGAGGTGCGCGCGCGCGGATTGTCCTTGCCCGTATGCGCCGGCCCCTGGAAACGGAACGGCGCATGGTCCGAGGAGAAGATGTCGAAGCTGCCATCGGCCAGCCCCTCCCAGACGGCCTGCTGGCTTTCGGTGTCGCGGGGCGGGGGCGAGCAGACATATTTCGCCCCCTCGAAATCCATGTTCAGCCCCTTAAGGTCATTCTCGGTCAGGACCAGGTATTGCGGGCAGGTCTCGGCATGGACGCGGTGGCCCCGCCTGCGCGCGGCGCGGATCTCGTCCAGGGGCGCGCGGCCCGAGACATGGACGATCACGATCGGCACGTCGACCAGTTCGGCATGGGCGAGCGCGCGGTGCGTCGCCTCGCGCTCGGCGATGGCGGAATGGGCCCTTGCGTGGAAATAGGGCGCGGTCTTGCCCGCCGCTTCCAGCTTTTCGGTCATGAAGCGGATGGCGTCATGGCCCTCGGCATGGACCATCACCAGCGCGTTCTCGCGGCGCGCGACGTCGAACACCTCCAGCAGTTCGCGGTCGTTCAGCATCAGGTCGTCATAGGTCATGAACACCTTGAAGCTGCGATAGCCCTCGCGCACCAGCGCGGGCAGTTCCTGCCCCAGCACCTGCGGCGTGGGGTCGGTGACGATCATGTGGAAGCTGACATCGACATGGCACTTGCCCTCGGCCTCGCGGTGGTAGGCCGCGACCGCCTCGCGCAGGCTTTGCCCGCGGGCCTGCAACGCGAAGGGCAGCACGGTGGTGGTGCCGCCCGCCGCCGCCGCGCGGGTGCCGCTTTCGAAATCATCCGCCATCACCGTCCCGTCCGAGGTGGGCTGCGACAGGTGGACATGGGCGTCCACCCCGCCCGGCAACACCCACAGGCCGGCGGCGTCGATGCTCTCGGCCCCGGAAAGCCCGGTGCCGATGGCGGCGATCCGGCCGGCGCTGATGCCGATATCGGCGCGGTAGCTGTCGGCGGCGGTCACGATCAGCCCGTCGCGGATCACCAGGTCATGCCGGGTCATCGCCTTTCTCCCTTCATCCGTGCCAGTTCCGCGCGGGCGCGCGACCACAGCGCCTCGGCAGCGCGCTGGGCGTCGCGCAGGATCTCGTCCTCGTTCGCAAGCGTGGAGCGGCCGTCGCGCAGCACGATGCGGCCGTCCACCACGACATGGCGCACGTCGCGGCCCTGCGCGGTGTGCACGAGATTGCCCAGCGGGTCGATCAGCGGCACCAGGTGCGGGCGGCGGTAGTCGAGCAGCACGATATCGGCCTTCTTGCCCTCGGTGAGCGAGCCCAGCTCATGTTCCAGCCCCATCGCCCGCGCCCCGCCCATGGTCGCCATCGCGAACACGGTTTCGGGCTGCCAGTCGTCGCTGATCGCGCCGCGCTGGATGCGGCCCATGTTCAGCCCCCAGCGCATCACCTCGACCATGTCGGCATGCATGTTGTCGGTGGCGAGCGTCAGGCGCGCGCCTGCCGCGCGCAGCCTGTCGGTGGGCGCGATGGTGGCGCCGGTGGCGTTGCCCTTGGGGATATGGGCCACATGCATCCCGGCCCGGCCGATGCGTTCGATGTCGCTGTCGGTGACGAAGATGCAATGCGCCGACAGAAGCCGGTCGTCGAGCAGCCCCACCTCGTCCAGCAGTTCCGGCGGGCTCATGCCGTCGCGTTCGCGCACGGTCTCCACCTCGATCCGGCTCTGGCACAGATGGGTGGCGGTCCGCAGGCCGGTGCGGTCGCGCAGATCGCGCACCCGTTCGAGCTGCCGGCGCGAGCAGGTGTCGGGCGCATGCGCGGCAAGGTGCACGCCGATCCGCCCATCGGCCTTGCCATGGCAGGTCTCGTAAAGGCTTTCGGCCAGGTCCAGCGTCCAGGCGCCGATCGCGTCGGAATAGGTCCATTCCTTCAGGTGCACGCGGCTGAAATCCACGTCGTGGATGCGCCCGCAGCCCCAGGCGCGGATGCCCAGATCGGCCATCGCGGGCAGCGTCAGTTCCTGGTGCACGAAGCTGTCGTTGATCAGCGTCGAGCCGAATTTCAGCGCCTCGAGCGCGCCCAGCCGCGCCATGGCGACGGCCTCGGCTTCGGTCACGTCGTGGCCATGGGGCACGCCGGGCGTGTAGGCGGGGGCAAAGCCCATGTCCTCGGCCACGCCGCGCACCATGCTCAGGATCGCGTGGGTGTGCACGTTCATCAGCCCCGGGATCGCGACATGGCCGCGCGCGTCGATCACCTCGCGCGCGGGCGGGGCCGCGCCTTCGGCGGGGCCCAGATGCGTGATGCGGTTGCCGGTCACGCCGATGCGGCCCGGGTTCAGCACCGGGGCCGAGGGGTCGGCGGTCAGCACCACCGCCCCCTCGATCAGCAGGTCCAGGATCGGTGCGTCCATGGCTCAGAACCCCATCACGCGCGGCAGCCACAGGACCAGCTCGGGCACCAGCAGGCACAGGATCAGCACGCCGAACTGAAGCAGGACGAAGGGCCACACCTCGACGATCAGCTTGCCCATCGGCACCCGGGTGATGCCGCTCATCACGAAGAGCAGCACGCCGACCGGGGGCGTCATCATCCCGATCACCAGGTTGAACATGAAGAGGAACCCGAAATAGAGCGGGTCGAGCCCGTAGCTGATCGCCAGCGGCGCGAACAGCGGCACCAGCATGATGTAGGCCGCGTTGGATTCGACCAGCATCCCCACCACGATCAGCATGAGCATCACCAGCAGGGTGAAGATCAGCGGATCGGCGGTCAGCGCCTGCACCGCGTTGGTCAGCTTCATCGGCAGCATCTCGATGGTGAAGACGAAGGTGACGACCGAGGCGAAGGCGATCAGCGCGCCCACCATCGACGCGGTGACGGCGGCGCGGAACAGGCAGCCCGGCAGGTCCGCAAGCTTCAGCTGGCCGGTGACGAAAAAGCCGATGAAGGCGCCGTAGACGCAGGCGATCGCGGCACCCTCGGTCGCGGTGAAGATGCCGCCGACGATGCCGCCCACCACGATGATCGGCATGAGCAGGATGATCAGCGCGCGGCGGGTCTGGGTCAGCACGTTCCGCAGCGTGACCGGATCGCCCGTCAGCGTGTAGCCGCGCCGCCACGAGATGAAGCTTGCCAGCCCCATGAAGCCCAGCGTCAGGATGATGCCCGGCACCACGCCGGCCATGAACATGCCGCCCACCGACACGGACGAGCCGGCCATCAGCGCGTAGACGATCATCGCGTTCGAGGGCGGGATCACCGGGCCGAGATTGGCCGCCGAGGCGATGACCGCGCTGGAATAGCTGTCGGGGTAATGCTTGCGCATGGACGGCACCAGCGTCGAGCCGAGCGCGCTGGCGCTGGCGACGGCCGCGCCGGTGACGGCGGCCAGCACCATGCCGGCGATGACGGCGACATTGGCGATGCCGCCATGCACGCGACCGACCAGGCTGTTGGCAAAGGTGATGAGCCGGTCCATGACGCCCGCCTTCACCATCAGCTCGCCCGCCAGCATGAACAGCGGAATGGCCATCAGCGGAAAGCTGTTGACCGCGAAAAGCATGCGTTGCGGCAGGATCACCAGCTCGAAGCCGATGGACTGAAGCCCCGCCAGCCCGGCGAACCCCAGGGCAAAGGCGAGCGGCATGCCGATGACGGCGAGAAAGCCGAAAACGGCCAGGACCAGCCAGATCATGTCTCGGACTCCGTGGTCATGCAGGCAGGCCCGCCGACGGCAAGGACGACCAGGTGCAGAAAGCCGTGAAAGCCGGTGAACAGCACCGGCAGGTAGTAGAGCCCCGCCGACACGGGCAGGGTGGGCATGAGTTCGTTCCACTTGTCGGCGGTGGCGATCGCGCCTGTCCAGAGAATGACGATCATCAGCACCGCCGAGGCGGCCGCGCTGATGCGGAACAGCACCGTGTGCAGGCCGCGCGGCATCATGTTCACGAACAGGTCGATGCCCACATGCACGCCGCGGCGGATGCCATGGGGCAGCGCAAGGAAGATCGCCGCCACGAAGAAGAAGCGCGACGCCTCGTCCGCGAAGTCGATCGAGGAGTTGAGCGCATAGCGGAAGAACACCTGAAGGCTGACCAGGATCGCCATGGCCGCCATCATCACGACGATGACCCAGCGCGACAGCACGTCGATCCCGCGGGCGAACCGGTCCACGAAAGCGAGAGGGCCGGACAAGTCCGGCCCCCCTTCGAGGCGCGTCATTCCACGCTCTCCGCCAGCACCATGTCGATGACCGCCGGATCGACGCGGGATTTCAGCGCCTCGGCGATGCCCATGGTCGCCTCGCGCATGCCGGCGCGGGCCTCGGGGGTGATGGCGTGGAACTCCATGCCGGCGGCGATCAGCTCGTCGCGGAACTTCAGGTCAAGCGCCGCGGCTTCCTTGCGCTGCCATTCCACCGCCTCGCGCATGGCGGTGCGCACGGCCTCCTGGTGTTCGGGCGAAAGCCGGCCAAAGGCGTCGCGGTTCGCCACCACGTTGATGAAGTCGAAGAAGTGGCCCGTATCGGACAGGTAGGTCTGCACCTCGTTGAAGCGGCGGGTGGAGATGATGTTGTAGGGGTTTTCCTGCCCGTCGAGCACGCCCTGCTGAAGCGCCGAGTAGAGTTCGGACACGTCCATCGCCTGCGGGTTCGCACCGAGCGCGCGGAAGGTGTCGAGATGCACCTCGTTGGGTTGCAGGCGGATGCGCAGGCCCGCGAAATCCTCGGCCGAGGTGATCGGGCGCACGTTGTTGGTCGCGTGGCGGAAACCGAGTTCCATGTAGCCCAGGTTGACGAAGCCCTCTTCCAGCAGCTTCTCGTCCATCAGGGTGCCCACGGGGCCGTCCATCACCTCGAAGGCCTTGTCGCGGCTCTCGAACAGGAAGGGCAGGCTGACCGCCTCCAGTTCCGGCACGGTGCGGGTGAAGTAGGCGATCGAGGTGAACACCGCGAAGATCGCGCCCGAGCGGACCTGGTCCACGTTCTCGTTGGCGCCGCCCAGCTGCATGGCGGGGAAGTTCTGCACCACCAGCTCGCCGCCGGTCAGTTCCTCCACCCGCTCCTTGAAGATCTCCATCGCGCCCGAGGCGGTGTGCTCGACCGGGAAGTTGCCGGCGACGCGCAGGGTCGTCTGCGCCTGCGCCGCGACGCTGCCCAGCAGGATCGCCCCCGCCGCCAGCCCCGAAATCAGGAAGTTCTTGGCCATCATGTTCCCCTTGTTGGTCCTCGCTGTTTCGTTCGCCCCCCTTCCGGGCAGGGCCCGGGCGACGGCGGATCGAGCGTTGCGGTTCTTTCTTTCGGCTGACCAGCCCCCGCCGCGCCTTGGTGGAGGGATTCTGGCCGCCATGCTCATCTCATACGCAAAATTTTGGATATTGCATACAATTTTTTCATTTCATAAATTTCCTCATGTGCTTATGTGGATCAACACTGTGCAAAAGCAGCGCCGGACGCGATTCTGCCCACTCCCCCCGTGGGGCGCGATTCGCGGAAATGAACGGCCGATGGTGAAGGAAAGCCGGATGCAGGACGACACGGACGCAAGCATGCCCCGCCCGCCCGTCAGGGAGTTGCGGCGCGCCCCCCTGCACGAGCAGGTGGCCGAGCGGCTGCGCGAACTGATCGTGCATGGCCAGCTGAAACCGGGCGAGCGGATATCGGAACAGGCGCTGTGCGACGCGCTCGACATCTCGCGCACGCCGCTGCGCGAGGCGATCAAGAGCCTGGCGGTCGAGGGGCTGATCGAGCTGCGCCCCAACCGCAGCGCGGTGATCGCGCCGCTGCGCCGCGAGCAGACGCTGGAATTGTTCGAGGTGATCGCGGGCATGGAACGCATTGCCGCCGAACACGCCGCGCTGCGCCTGACGCCCGAGGAATTGCGCAGGCTCGACAGGCTTCAGACCCGGATGGAGGCCTGCCACGAGGCGGGCGACCTGAAGCCCTATTTCGCGCTGAACCAGGAAATCCACGAGCGCATCGTCGCGGGCGCGCACAACGCGGTGCTGGTATCGTCCCACGGGATCCTGCTGTCGCAGGTGTCCCGCGCGCGCTACTTCGCGCTTTTCGTGCCGCAGCGCTGGCAGGATTCGGTGATGGAGCACCGGATGATCCTGGACGCGCTCAAGGCGCATGACGCGGCCCATGCGGGCGCGCTGATGCGCGATCATGTGTGGCGGACGGGACAGATCATCGCCGACGCGATCGAGGACAGGCCGGCCGCGGCGTCCTGAGCGCCGCCGCCACAGAATGAGGAGACCGAGGATGCGGTTGCTTGTGATCAACCCCAACACCTCCGAAAGCGTGACCGCGCTGATCCGCAGGGCGGCCGAGGCGGCCGCAGCACCCGGCACGGAGATCGTCACCGACACGGCACCCTGGGGCGTGCCCTATATCGCCACGCGGACCGAGGCGGCGCTGGGCGGCCATGTCGCGCTGGAGATGCTGGCGCGTCACCAGCCGGGCTATGACGCGGCCATCATCGCGGCCTTCGGCGACCCGGGGCTGGGGGCCGCGCGCGAGTTGTTCCCGCAGCCGGTCATCGGGCTGGCCGAGGCGGGGATGCTGACCGCCTGCATGCTGGGCCAGAAATTCGCCATCGTGACATTCTCGAACGCGCTGACAGCCTGGTACCGCGAATGCGTCGCCTGGCACGGGCTGGAGGGGCGGCTTGCGGGGATATTCACCCTGACCGAGTCCTTCCGCGACATCGGCGACGTGCAGGTGGAGAAAGAGGAAAAGCTGGTCGCGCTGTGCCATTCGGCGCTGGCGGCCAGCGATGCGGACGTGATCGTGCTGGCCGGCGCGCCGCTTGCGGGGCTGGCGCATCGGGTGGCCGATCGGGTGCCGGTGCCGGTGATCGACTGCGTCGCCGCCGCCGTGTGCCAGGCCGAGACGCTGGCCCGGCTCAACCCCCGCAAGGCCACCGCCGGCAGCTTCGCCCGGCCGGGCGCAAAGGCCGCGACCGGCGCGGACGAGGCGTTGGCCCGCTGGATCGAGGGGCGCGAGGGCGCGGTCCTGCCGGGCTGAGCGGCCTACTGCGCCGTGTAGCCCCCATCGACCAGGTGGTACGACCCGGTGATGAAGCTGGCGCGATCCGACAGCAGGAACAGGATCAGCGCCGCCACTTCCTCGGGGCGCCCGATGCGGTTCAGCGCGTGCCGGCCCGCAAGGAAAGCCAGCGTCGCCTCGTCCAGCGCATCCTCGACCATCGGCGTGCGGATGAAGCCGGGGCCGACCGCGTTCACGCGCACCCCGCCGCCCGCATGTTCGAGGGCTGCGTTCTTCGTCGCGCCCAGGATCCCGTGCTTGGCGCTGACATAGGCGGGCGAGTTGGCAAAGCCGACCGCGCCCAGGATCGAGGCCACGTTGACCACCGCCCCGCCCCCGGCCTTCTCGATCTCGGGGATCGCGAAGCGCATGCCGTAGAAGACGCCGGACAGGTTGATGTCGATGACCTTGCGCCAACCGTCCAGGTCATAGCTTCCGGTGGGCGCCTGGGGCCCGCCGATGCCCGCATTGTTGACGATGCCATGCAGCGCGCCCGTCTGCGCGACGGCGAAATCGACCATGGCCCTTACCTCGTCGGCGCTGGCCACATCGACCGCGAAGGCAAGCGCCTTGCCGCCGGCTGCCCGTATCCCGTCGGTGATCCCCCCGGCATGGGCCAGGTCCAGGTCGGCCACGATCACCGTCGCCCCGCTTGCAGCGAGTTCCTCTGCCGTGGCCGCGCCGATGCCGGAACCGCCCCCCGTGACGATGATCGTCCTGCCGTCGAACCTCAGATCCATGTGCGCGCTCCTTCCTTGCGTGAATGCACGGGGATCACAGCACGGCCGGCGGGCACGGACATTGATCTGGGGCAAGGCGGCGCAAGCCCCCTGCCCCGAAGGCGCTCAGACGGCGCGTGTCATTCCACCGTCACCCAGCGCAGCATGAAGAAGTTGTCCGGGCGCTGGACCAGGTCGATGCCTTCGCGCGCGGCCCAGACCAGCGGCTCCTCGTAGAGCGGCACATAGGCCATCTGGTCCTGAAGGATCATCGCCATCTCGTCGAGCATGGCCTGCCGCGCCGCCGGGTCCAGTTCCTGCTGGACCATCGGCAGAAGTTCGTCGATCCGCGCGTTCGAGTAGCCGCCGAAGTTCCAGCTGCCAAGCGTGCCGTCGGGCGTCGCGGCGAGAAAGCGCATCGGATGCTCGGCGTCGAAGGTGCCGGGCGACCAGCCCAGAAGGTAGACGTCGTAATTGCCCGCCCGCAGTTCGTCCCAATAGGTGCGCACCGGGATCGCGTCGAGCTGCGCGTTCAGCCCGACCCGCTGCAACATGCCGGTGATCGCCTGGCAGACCGCCTCGTCGTTGAGATAGCGGTCGTTGGGGCAGCGCAGCCCGAAGGAAAAGCCGTCGGGATAGCCCGCCTCTTCCAGCAGCGCGCGCGCCATGCCCTCGTCATGGGCGGGGCGCTCGGCATGCGCCTCGGAATAGCCCGACAGGCCCGCGGGCTGAAGCTGGCTGGCAGGCTCGGCCTTGCCCGCCATCAGCACCTGGTCGATCGCCTCGACATTGATCGCATGGGCCACGGCGCGGCGCACGCGCACGTCCTGGAAGGGGTTCACCTCCACGTCTCCCGACCCGTAGGTGAGACTGTCCTTGTCGTGGCCGAAGCCCAGCATGATGACCCGCGCCTCCAGCCCCTCGAAGATGCGGATGCCGTCGGTCTGGCCCAGCCGCTCCACGTCCTGGATCGGGATCGGGGCGAGCATGTCGATCTCGGACGACAGCAGCGCCGCAAGCCCGGTCGCCGCGTTGCCGATGGGGGTGAAGATCGCCTCGGTCACGTTGTGCTCGGGCGTGTCCCACCAGTCGGGGTTGTTCCTGAGCCGGATATCCACGCCCGGATCGCGGGCGGTCAGGATGAAGGGCCCGGTCCCGTTCGTGTTGCGGGTGGTGTGCTTCTCCTCGTCGCGGGCGGGCAGTTCGGCGCCGTTCGCCTCGGCCCAGCCGCGGTCGAGGATCATGAAATTCGCGATGCTGTCGGGAAAGAGCGGGTTCGGCCCGGCGGTCAGGAAATCGACGGTGTGGTCATCCACCACCCGCACCTCGGTGACGGGCGCGAACCAGGACCGCACGTCCGAACTGTCGGACCGGCCCCGCTCGTAGGAAAACAGCACGTCGTCGGCGGTGAATTCCTCGCCGCCATGAAAGCGGACCCCCTGGCGCAGCGTGAAGCGCCAGCCATCCTCGCCCTCGAGCGGCGCCCAGGCCGTGGCGAGCGAGGGCTCGATCCGCATCTCGCGGTCGCGGCGCACAAGCCCCTCGTAGATGTTGTTCAGGAACGACGTCACCGGCGCAAGGTTCGCGGCATGCGGATCCATGGTCTGCGGATCGGTGGTGCCGGCCCAGCGGAACGTCTCGGCCGCGGCGGCGCCGCCGATCAGGGCAAGCGCCGTCGACGCGAGGATGAGAGAGTTTCGTGCCATGGTGATCGTCGTCCTTGTCCGTTGTGCCGTTCTGTCGTCCGAAGCCTGCGCCAGGATCATGGCCGCGGCAATCCTTGTCGGCGACCGGGGCGGGAAACATCGCGTGAGGCGATCGGGACACAATCCCCGGCACCGCGAAAACAGTCGCAGGAAAGCATAGATGCCCCCGGCCGGTCATGGCAGATTCCGGAGTTTCCCGAATTTCAAAGCGGCTTTTTCCGGATTTCCAGCCTGTTGCGGTTCAATGTCGGGACGGGACAGGCTAGACTTGGCCGATGCGATCGGGGTCGGCGGCCGGGCATTGCCGCTGCCGCGCCCTGTTCTTGACTTGACTTGCAGGCGGCCCTGCCCCGTTCGGGGCCAGGTCGCCCGCGCTTCGGATCATGGCTCGTGCCCCGTTGTGGGCAGGGCCGGAATGCGCGCCCGGGATGGGGCGCGCCAAAGCATGAGCAAAGAAGGAAAGCCCGAAATGAGCGATCCCACCACCAGTTCCCCGGTCTCCGCACAGGATGCGGTCGAGGGAGCCGAGGACATCGTCCCCGATATCGAGCCCATTCCCGAGCCGGAGGGGGCGACCGAGATCATCGAGACCGATTACGAGATCGGCCAGGACAACCTGGAAAAGAGCTGGACCCTCAGCTTCGACATCCACCAGGTGGTGTTCACCTGGTCTGCGCTGGCGATCACGGCCTTCATCATCCTGACGCTCGCCCTCCAGGCCGAGATCGAGCCCGCCTTCACCGGCCTGCGCGACTGGCTGACCGGCACGCTGGACTGGTTCTTCCTGCTGGCCGGCAACATCTTCCTGGTGCTGTGCCTTGCCCTGATCGTCTCGCCGCTGGGCAGGATCCGGCTGGGCGGGCCCGACGCGGTTCCCGATTACGGCTATGTCGGCTGGTTCTCGATGCTGTTCGCCGCCGGCATGGGCATCGGGCTGATGTTCTTCGGCGTGTCCGAGCCGCTGAGCCACTACTCCACCGCCTTTGGCGGCATCACCATGGGCGAGGACGGCGTGCGCGCCGACTGGGCGCCGCTGGGCGGGGCCGAGGGCGACGCGGAAGCCGCGCGCCGGCTGGGGCTGGCCGCCACCATCTTCCACTGGGGCCTGCATCCCTGGGCGATCTATGCGGTGGTGGCCCTCGCGCTGTCGCTCTTCAGCTACAACAAGGGCCTGCCGCTGACGCTGCGCTCTGCCTTCTACCCGATCTTCGGGGAACGGGTCTGGGGCTGGCCGGGCCATGTCATCGACATCCTCGCGGTGTTCGCCACCATCTTCGGGCTCGCCACCTCGCTCGGGATCGGGGCGCAGCAGGCCTCGGCCGGGCTCGACTACCTGTTCGGCCTGGGCACCAGCAACACCATGCTGATCGCGCTGATCATCTTCATCACCGCCATTGCCATCGCCTCGATCGTGCGCGGGCTCGACGGCGGGGTGAAGGTGCTCTCCGAGGTGAACATGGCGCTTGCAGCGGCACTCCTGCTGTTCATCATCCTGGCCGGCCCCACGCTCGAGATCCTGACCGGCTTCTTTGCCAGCCTCGGGGCCTATGGGCAGTACCTGCCGGCGCTGTCGATGCCCTTCGGCCGCGAGGACACGAATTTCGTGCAGGGCTGGACGGCCTTCTACTGGGCCTGGTGGATCAGCTGGTCGCCCTTCGTCGGCATGTTCATCGCGCGCGTCAGCCGTGGCCGGACGGTGCGCGAGTTCCTGTTCGCCGTGCTGATCGTGCCGACGCTTCTGTCGGTGCTTTGGATGACCGCGCTGGGCGGGACCGCCATCACGCAGGTGGTCGAGCTTGGCGTCACCGCCGTGCAGGACGCGGCGCTGGAGCTGAAGCTGTTCGAGATGCTGGCCCAGCTGCCCCTGACGGGCATCACCTCGCTGGTGGGGATCGTGCTGGTGCTGGTGTTCTTCATCACCTCGTCGGACAGCGGCAGCCTGGTGATCGACACCATCGCCGCGGGCGGCAAGATCAACGCCCCCGTCGTGCAGCGCGTGTTCTGGGCCATCGTCGAGGGGCTGGTCGCGGTCGCGCTTCTGCTGGGCGGCGGGCTGGTCGCGTTGCAGGCGATGGCGGTCTCGACCGGGCTGCCCTTCACGCTGGTGCTGCTGGCCGCCTGCTACGCCATCGTGCGCGGCCTGATGAACGAGCCGCGCTAAGGCCGGACCTCGACCCTGAAACACCCTGCGCCCGGCCGAAACGCCGGGCGCAGGACACTCAAGCGGCCCCCGCGCGCGCTGTCAGCTGGCGCAGTCGCGGCAGCGCATCACGGTCGGGTTGAGATCGAGGCGGGGGGTTCCGATGAAGTCGCCGCAGCCGTCGCACCATCCGAACTCGCCCGCTTCGATCCGGCGGATCGCGGCCTCGATCGCGCGGGCGCGGCCCATGCGGCGGGCGTCCTGCGCGGCGGCCATGGCCTGCTGCTGCAGCGCGTCCATGCGGCTCAGGCGGCCC
>NZ_JABFBC010000008.1 GCF_013093415.1 Halovulum dunhuangense | reverse complement strand
TGCCTCACTCCTTGGGGAAGCCGGCATGGGTCTCCTTCATCTCGAAGAGCTCGCGGAAGAGCACGACGAGGGCGTCGCGCATGGCGGGGCTGAGATCGAGGTCGCGACCCTCGCGCGCCTCGTCATAGGCGTCGATCAGCACTTCCTCGTCCCGGGTCAGCGGCTGGCCGAGATAGCTCACGAGCACGCGCCAGGTCTCGGGCTGGTACTCGCGCAGCGCAGTCCGCAGGAAAGGCACCGGGTCGACGCCACAGGCGCGCGCGAGCGCGGGGATGCGCTCGATCGGCACCCGCGTCTCGCCTTTCTTCATCATCGAGATCATGTTGGGCTTTTCGAAGCCTGCCCGCTCGGCGACCTCGCGCTGGCTGAGGCCGGAGAAGGCGAGCGCGCGCTCGAGGAATTCGGCGGTGCGGCTGGTTCTGGTCATCGGGACGCGTCCTTTCGTTGTGCGTTAGCGACGCTTCTTGATAGTCGCGACAGTCAGATCCTCGTGCGTCGGTGCCCAAGCAGGCGCGGTGGCGCGATGCGCTCCGGGTTGGTTTCGCGAAAGGCTCTGAGGGAGCGTCCGTGGCGGCGTCCAGCATCGACCGTAGGGGTACGTAACCCCGCACACAAGGAACCAGCCACGCGCGCTCTCAGAGAGCCTGGCGCACTCTGGCCGGTGGTCCGATGCTCTCCGGGACCTTTCGTGCGAAATGCTTCCAGGGACCGTCCGTGGCGGCATCCAGCCTGAGGCGCAGGGGGTGCGTACCCTTTTACGCACGGAGCCAGCCATGCGTGCTCTCGTAAAGCCTGGCACGATCTGGCAGGCCTTCCGATGTCCTCCGGGGCAGGTTCTACTCGAGGCCTCGAGGGAGCGTCCGTGGCGGCGTCCAGCTCGGGGCGCCGAGGGGGACGCACCGCCGCACGCACAGAGCCAGCCACACGCGCTCTCTGGGGGCCCGGCGTGAACTGGCCTGCGGTCCGATGCCTCGCTATGCTTCCGATACAGCATCAGTCCATCTGCCGCGCGACGGCCCGCACCACTCGCTTCCCTGTCATCTGCGCTCCCCCGCCGGTGGAATCCGCCCGCGGCCCAACGCTCAGAGCCCTACGTGGAAAAAATGCCAAATTCGCACGTAGCTAGGACGTAGATAGAACCCATTTGGCGCCCAAGCGGGCCAGCGACTGACGATCCCGACCTTGATCAGGGGCCACCTTGACGCCCCACGGGCAGGACACATCCACTGCAGGCCGTATGCACCGCCCTGAATAAACTGCATTTTTCCGCGCTTCCGCTTGGGAAAGCGCCCGACGGCGCTCTGGGCATGTCGTATAATAGATGCAGCATAGGATACAGACACGAGGACACCATGAGCAGGACCGACAAGACCATCCGCGACGCAGCCCAGGCCTGGCTGAAAACCTGCGAGCGCAACGGGCTCGAGCGCGCGACGCTGCGCAGCTACCGCGGGCATTTCGACCACCACATCGACAAGAAGATGGGTAGTCTGCTTGTCGCGGAGCTGACCCGGGCGGAGGTGCGCGACTTCATCGACGAGCTGCAGGACGACGGCGTCTCGCGCGCCATGACCAAGAAGGTGCTCGCCAGCCTGCGCGCGATCCTGGCCGAGGCGGTCGAGCGCGAATGGATCCCGCACAACGTGGCCAGTGACGTGAAGATGAAGCGCAACCGCCGGGAGGAGGCCGAGCGGGTGATCCCGACCAAGGACGAGATCCGCACGATGATCACCGCCGCCCCCGAGCGTCACCGCCCCTTCATCGTGACGGCGATCTTCACCGGCATGCGCATGTCCGAGCTGCGGGGGCTTTCCTGGGATCAGGTCGACTTCGACCGCCGGGTGATCGAGGTGGTCCAGCGCGCAGACCGGTTCAACGAGCTCGGCAAGCCCAAGAGCCGCACCAGCAAGCGCGTCATCCCGATGGCACCGAGCGTGGTGAAGGAGCTGAGCGCCTGGCAGGCCGACTGCCCCGCCGGTCCCCAGAACCTGGTCTTCCCGAACGGCGCCGGCCGGGTCGAGAACCATTCGAACATCTACCAGCGGGTGTTCAAGCCGCTGCTGGTCGAGAACGGGATCGTCGACGAGGACGGCAAGCCGCGCTTCGGCTTCCACGCGCTCCGCCATGCGGCCGCATCTCTCTTCATCGAGCAGGGCTGGCCCGCGAAGAAGGTCCAGGCGATTCTCGGGCACTCCTCGATCACCATGACGATGGATGTGTACGGCCACCTGTTCGAAAGCCCGGAGGAGGACGTGGCGCTGTTCGAGAAGATGGAGCGCGACCTGATGGCCGCGTAAAAAGCTTACCGGAACGCCAGCTGATCCAGGGCTCCTTCGGGGGCCATTCACTTATATCTGGCGCTCCCGTGAAAAGGATGAGCAGGCCAGCCACCGTGCCTGCTCCTGCCAGTCTTTGCACGCTGAGCGGCGAACGAAGCCCTAGTAGTGATAACGCAGCTGGGCGATCTCGAGACTCTGCGCCGCGGGTGCTGCTTCCCGGTTTGATCTCAGAAACCGATCGGCCTGAAATACCGTCGACGCGAGAAAGCAAGGGCGCCCCGTCATCGCAGGGGCGCCCCGTGTCGCGCTCGCTCAGAGTTCGAGCGTCTTCTCGATGTTCTTCACCTGGATCCGCGCCATCCCAAGGTTCGCCGCCTTCTTGTCGAGGGCGACGTAGAGAAAGACGGTCGGGGAGTTTGCCAGCGGGCGGATCAGGTGGAACTGCTTGCCGAGCGTGATGAGGATGTCCTCGATCGCGTCGTCCAGCCCCAGCGCCGCCATGGCGGCGTTCTTGGCCTTGACCACCTCGGTGTTGCCGGCGGCCGCCGCCTCGAGATCAAAATTCGCGCCACCCTCGGAGCCGAGCATCAGCCCGGTGTCGCTGTCCACGAGGCATCCACCGATGAAGCCGGCGATCTGCGACAGGCCCGAAATGTCAGTGCCCATTTTCGTCGTTACGTTCATGGGAGTGTCCTTTCTCTTCCCTCTGGTTTCAGTCTCTGGCGGGGTGGCATCCATGGCCGGCCCGCGCGCCTTCAAGGTTACCTGGTCGATCAGCTTGCGAACCTTCAGCACGTCCTGGTCATCCTTTTCTCCGGGGGTGCCCGTTTCGGCAGTCCTTCCGCGGTTCGCGGTACTCGTCACACTCGTCCTGCCCTGTCCCGGTTCAGGGCAATCCTCGTCGTTGAAAATCCTCCCGGGCGCATCCTCGTCCGGCCAGGGAAAGGCTCCGGTATCGGCCAGTGCGCCGTCATTGGTCGCGGGGCGTGCCTGCGCCGCGGTACGAGCGAGCGCTGCAAGCAGCGCCTCCGCTCCGCTTGCTTCCCAGAGCGCCCGGTCGCCGCTCTTCCGGGCGGCCAGCGCGTCCGGCGTCGCAAGGAAATGCGTCGTCGCAAAAAGGCCGGCAGTCTCGCGGCCCAGGCGGCGGGCGACCTTTGCGCGTTCACCCTCGCCCAGCTTGTCTGCACGGGTCACGACCAGCAGCGAGTGCGCACGCAACCGCGACGGCAGGCTCTCCCAAAGCGCCTTTTCCGATTGACGCCACGCCTGTGCTGCGGGCGTGCACCAGAGGACGAAATCGCAGACGGCCGAAATCTCGCGCAGCACGAGGCGCGGCAGAAGTGGGTCGGAAATCCCCGGCGTGTCGATCAGGTCCATACCGCTCAGCACCGGGGCATCGACCCGCAGGGTCAGGATCGCGTCCCTCTCCGGCTGCCGCCCGCGCAGCCCTGCCATGGGGTGGATCGCGTAGCTGCCGTCATGGCCCAGCGCACCGAAGCCCTGCGCCCGTCCAGCGGCAAGCCAGAGCGCGGGCATCTGCGTCGCGGTGACCTGCGCCGGTAGCAGGTCGCTGTCCAGAAGCAGGTTCAGAAGCGTCGATTTCCCGGCCGAGAACTCGCCCATCACAGCCACCACTGGACGCGCCGCGCGCTGCGCACGCAGACAGGCAAGCGACCGGGACAGCGTTTCGGGGGCCTCTGTCAGGGTCACGCTCATCAGGCCATCTCCGGCGCCGGGGCGTTCGTCTCGACCAGACGTCCGGCCAGGTCCTTCAGGTGGGCTATGATGGTGCCGGTCTGCCAGCCCGGACCGGGGGTGTCCTGCAACACCGCCGGAACCGCACCGTCAGGTGCTGCAACAAACTCGGCCAAGATCGCGGCGTGTAGCTCGATCTGGTCGTCCACGACCCGGTGCAGCACCGCGTAGTAAGGCAGCAGGTTTTCCCGCTCGAGGGTATCGGTGACATGGCGGCTTTCGGCCAGGATGATGCGCCGCAGATCCTTGATCCGCGCCTCGGGCGCTGCCTTTCGCCGGAACCACCCGCTCCACCAGCCGGGCTGCATGTCGAGCGCCAGCGTCATGCTGAGCGCGACCGGCGGCCCGCTTTCCGGGCAGATCGCGGGGCGGATCGACGGCACCTGCCTGGGGTCACCAAGCGTCTCGCCATAGAGCTTGCCCATCTCCCGCGCGAGCCTGTCCAGCACCTCCTGCGCCCTTTCCCGCAACTCGGTCGCATGGGCGAAATAGGCCCGGTGGAACAGCCCGCGCAGCATGTTGGCATCGGCCTGCCACGTTGCAGCATCGGCCTGCCGCGACAGCGCTTCGGCAAAGCGGGCGCATTCGGCATCGGCGAAGCTGGCGATCTGCGCGTTCATCACGGCTCGGTATTCGGGGGTGAGGCGATCGATCATGCGCTCCATCCGGTGCCGCGCATCGGTGCGCATGGCCTCGAGACGCGCGACGATCTGCTCCGGATCCGTCAGGGCGGCCGCCGCGCGCTCCGCCGCCTTGTGCTGGGCGTGGCGCAAGGCGGCCTCGAGCAGGTTCGCCACATCCGCGCGCAGACTGCGCAGCGCCTCTTCCGCAGGGCCGTGGGCCACGGCCCGGGCCAGCGCCGCCTCCAGTTCGGGCAGGCCCGAGTCCTGCCACGCCGCCGCCGCATCGCCGGCGAAGTCCGGTGACAGCGCCACCTGCGCCCGCGCAGCGCTACCGAAGACGACGGGTATGTCCACCGGCAGGCCCCAGCGGCCGAGCGCCTTGCCGATATGGGCGCGGATCGCGGGGACCTCTGTCTCGGGGCGATCGAGCTCATCCATGCGGTTGACGAACAGCAGCACTCGGTCGCTTTTCATCGCATGCAGGATGCGCACCAGCGCGACGTCGCTGGTCGTCAGCGCCTGCTGCGCGCTCAGCACCAGAAGGCAGACATCGCTGTCCTCAAGCGCCTGGAGCGTGATCTGCTCGCGCACGAGAAAGGGATCGTTCACGCCCGGTGTGTCCCGCAGGGTCAACGGGATCGCGCAATGCGGCGCCTCCATGTAAAGATCGGCCGACCGTGTCATCTCGGAATAGCGTCCCGGCGCGCCATCCTGCTCGCCGTGGCAGACATACCGCTCGAGCAGCGGCGTGTCGAAATAGTCGAAGCGGTGACGCCCGCCGAGGAGCATGTCGAAATTCGCGCCCAGGCGCCGGCGCGCCTCGGCCTCCATTCGATCGACCTGGCGTTCCAGCTCCGCGCTCTCGTCGTCAAGCGCCACGAGGCGGGCCATCTCGCCAAGTCGTCCGCCGCCCTGCTTGAGCTTCTTCCACTCGTCCGACGACAGGAAGCGGAACTCTGCCGTGCCCGGCGCGACCGCGCGCGGGTTCATGTGCACCGAGGTCACGACCGAGGTCCATGGGTTCACGTCGCTGGGCAGCATGCCCGGGCGCCGGGCCAGCACGTTGGTCAACGCGGTCTTGCCCGCCTTGACCTGCCCGACGATCGTGACGACCGGGGAAGTTCTGCGCAGCCGCTCTCTCAACCCTTCGACCTGGTGTCGCAGCACCCCTTCGGTCAGCCCCGCCAGTTCGCTCAGCAGGTCATCCAGCGTCCCGAGCGAGCGGCCCCAGCCGTCCATGAGCGGGGCAGAAAAGCCTCCTCTTCCCGCGTGGCCGCAGGGCTGCGTCTTCTGATCTTTCATGCTGTGCCACCAGCTTGTCCCGAGGTCCCACCATTTGTTTAGGTGGGGTTATGGACACAGTCGTCAGCGGTAATTGCGACGAGATTATGGCTCGCTCATTCCTCGCCGCAGGCACAGCAAAACCGACGCCGGTCATCGCTGGTGTTCGGCAAATCCTTGGTTGCTTCAGGCTCAGGCGCTGGAAAAGCTATTGGTTAAGAGAAATTTACTGCGCACTCACCACCGCGCGTGGCGGCGCGATCACGAGGCGCCCAGATCTCCGATCTTTGTGTTAGCGACCATGACAGACAGTTTCAGCCGACTGATGCACCATCCTGGAGATGAAACTGTTCAAAATCCGTTGGCACCGGAAAACCAAGGCTTCTCTCGAAGTAGCCCGCGGGCAGCGGAGCATCCTCGCCTGAACCAAGGTCCAGCGTCTTATACTTGGCTGGCGTATGATGGGATTTTTGTTCGGCCTTGGTGGATTATGATTCCGCTGCTCTAACCAACTGAGCTACTCCGCCGAAGCCGAGGCGGTGTTTAGGCATTTGCCGTGGGGGCGTCAAGCGGGAAGGTGGCGGAATTGGGTGATGGGGGCGCGAGACCAAATTCGGCCCATAGCCGACGTTGGGACCTACTGGGACAGATGATACCTCTCGGTCATCGCAACGCACCTAATCGGTGCGCTGCATCTGCAGCTGTCGCCGCGGTCGCCTTTGGTTCCAAAGCTCAATTGCGTGAAACCCGCAATGAACTATCGGCCGAGTCGCATTGACATCTTCTCGGCGAGACATCGCGCCCTGCGGCAGGCTGTATCGTCGTGCCGGTCGCTGCGTGAAACCGTCTAGGTAGGAACACCGGTATTCTTCTCTAGCCAGGCATAGAACGCTACCTATCCTGCAGCACTCAAATGCCGATTTGCCTCGACTCGTGGCGTTCGCTGGAGCCTCTTCCGCAAGGGACTGACTACAGCATTCTCTGCCCCAATGTCTGACCGCTTGACGTACCCATGAGGACCCCACATATTGTTGGGAAGCGGTCAATTGACGCAGGTTGTAGGGGAAAAAACATGTTTGCGGATGTTTCTGGTCCGTCGTTCATTTTTTGGCCTGTCGGTTGCGGCGACACAACGACGGTCGTCGTGAGCGACACCGAGGTTGTGCAGATCGACATTAATGACAAGTTGATGGCTGACGAGGAGGGGAATGAGCACATCCCCATTGTCGATGAATTGGTCGCGAAGCTTCCGCAGAGGGACGGCAAGCCGTACCTCTCGTGCTTCATCCTGACACATCCAGATCTGGATCACTGCCGCGGTTTCGCTGACCTTTTGGAGCGGGTGATGATCGGCGAAATCTGGCACACGCCTCGGATTTTTCGGGAGTATGAGGATGAAAAGAACCTTTCGGACGACGCAATCGCGTTCCGGAAAGAAGCTCATCGCCGCGCAGAACGCTGCATTGAGGAAGGGGGCGATCCGGGGGCGGGGGACAGGGTGCGCATCATTGGCTACAGCGAACTCTTCGAACCTGGCGAGCGTTACGAAGGTTTCCCCACGAACCAGTTCTACACGCGACCTGGTAATGCCATCACGGTTCTCGACGGCGCAGACGTCAGCGACCGTTTACACGCCTTCATTCACGCACCGTTCAAGGACGGCCTCGCGGACGATCGCAATGAGACCAGTTTGGCAATGCGCTTGATCATCGGGTCGGAGGGAAACACGCTCCGGGGGCTGTTCCTCGGCGACCTGTCCTACCCGACTCTGATGCAAATCTTCGAGCAGACCCACGCGCATGAGAACAACAGCATGCTGGAATGGAACGTCCTGCTTTCTCCGCACCATTGCTCCAAGAAGGCGATGTACGAGGACGGACTCCTGCAGCAGGACGTGATGGACGAGTTCGCCGACAGTCAGCTGTCCCCGGGCTACATCGTGGCCAGTTCGAACGAGTTCCCGCATGCGAACAGCGCGGGCGACAACCCGCCTCACCGCAAGGCTCGCAACCGCTACGAGGAGATCGTGAACGACGCATTCCTCTGCACTGGCGAGGTGAGCACGCCGGAGCAAGTGCAGCCGATCATCGTCTCAATCACAGCCAACGGCATCGAGCTCGACATTAAGGACTACAAGTTGTCCGAGAGCGCTGAGGCCACGCTAACGGCCGCTATCGCCAAGGCCCGCGGCAACAGCGCTCCTCCGGCGTACAAGGTCGGGTTCGGCGCTGAATGAAATCTGAAGGGCAGGTCTGGGCGATCGATCATCTCTACGAGATCGTCCAAGCGTCGGCCGGCTCGTTTGAGATCGTAGAGCTCGATGAGGCCAGGGAGAAGGACGGACCGGTCAGTGTGACGGTCTCGATCAACTGCAGTCGTTTCCCGCGCGTCGACGGTGGCATGCCATTTCGAGCACGTGAACGCTTGCGGCTGCACATTCCGTCGACCTTCCCACTGTCTAGACCCAGCGCCCACTTCACGCACAAGCGGTACGCGGCCTTCCCTCACGTCCAGTGGGGCGATTCCATCTGTCTTTATCAGGCTCCGGAAGTGGAGTGGGTTCCTGGTCAGGGGATTTTCGGCTTCATGGAGCGCGTCGATGAATGGCTGCGCGCGGCCGCTGCAAACGAGCTCGATCCCGTCGGGCTGCCGTTGCATCCTCCGGTGGCTTACGCGGGCAGCAGGTTCAGCGTAATTCCCTGTATGGATGCGCCAAAGCCGGAGCCGCCTTACTGGGGCGGCTTCGTCGAGGTTACCCGAGACGGGGAGGTGGCCGCCGAGCTCGGCCGATGGATTAGCTACGGGGAGGAGATGCCGAAGGGCCGACTAGCTAGTGCGATCCTGCTGCCGACAACGATGCCCCATGAATATCCGACCACAATGATTGACCTCATCAAAGCCCTCGTGGCACGCGAGGTCCCGCTGCACCTGATCCACGTTATCATCAACCTTGGCGCATTGAGCACCGAGGATGGGAAGCCGGCGATCTTCATGCTTGGGGCTGCGATGCGAGGCATCGCAGGTGGTCCCGCGCTGCAGCATCTTGCCTGCTGGCTGATCGACGCCGAGCAATGCAAGAAGTTGCGCGACGCAGTTCTGACGACTACACCGAACAACCCGAAGGACATCGCCGCGTTTTACGACTGGGCGGCTAACGCGAAGGTGGAGTGGTGCCGTGTCCTCGAGGATCGTCCCGAAATCGTTGAGCGTCGGGACTCTCAGTCTTCGGCTCGCTTTTGGAAGGACAAACACGTTGCAATACTCGGCTGCGGTGCGATTGGAAGCACCGTGGCGCCAATGCTCGCTCGTGCGGGCATCGGCCGGCTGCAGCTATACGACAACGGTTTCGTCACGCCAGGGGTGATCGTCAGACAGGGATTCCGGCGCGATCATGTTGGTTATACCAAGAGCAGCGCTGTTCGTGTAGGTGTACTCGGCGCTCGTCCCGGAATGGAGGTCGCCGCACATCACGAGGATGTCGTCAGCATCCTTGGTGACCCAGAGGCCTTGGCATGCCTAATGAACGCCGATGCGATCATCGACGCCACTGCGTCGAGTTCGGTTGCGACCGCACTCGAGCTACATTTCCGAAAGACAGCGAAGAAGCACCCGCCGATCGTCTCAATGGCGATCGGCCATAATGCCGATTTCGGACTAATGACATTGGTCAGAGATACCCATACAGGCATGTCGTTGGACGCCGACCGACGGACTAAGCTGGACTTGGCAAAGTCAGGATGCGGCAATGCCTACTTTGAGGAGTTCTGGCCGACGGATGCCGCGCGTCGAAAGCCATTTCAGCCGGAGCCAGGCTGCTCGAGTCCGACTTTCAGGGGCTCGTACGCCGACGTGCTGTCGCTCGCTGCGAGGATGACCAACATGGCAGCGTCCTGGCTCGCCAGCGGCGCATCCGGGCCACGCGCCTTCACGATCAATCTGTCGGGTGGTGGCTTGGCGACCGGGCCGACTCGGGAACTGGAGTTCGCATGGCGGCCGCACCGCGTCGTGAAGGATGGTCTACAAGGCTACGAGATCCGGATGAGCCATGAAGCGACCGCCGCGATGCTCGCTTGGATCAGGCGATCCGAACGAGTTCGGGGGACGTGCGTCGAGACCGGCGGCGTACTCTTCGGTGAGGTCGACGAACTGCTCAAGGTCATCTGGATCGACGAGGTCAGCGGCCCACCGTCCGACAGCGTCTCTTCTCCGGAGAGCTTCCTATGTGGCACTTCTGGCATCCAGGAAATGAACGACGAGAAGACAAAGAGAACGCGCGGATCTGTTTCGTTTCTGGGCATGTGGCACACACATCCTCTGGGCATGCCCGTTCCAAGCAACACAGATCTCGGTGCTATGGAGCAACTGCTCGGGACCGACCCAACCTTCCTGGGTCGCCGCTTCCTGATGATAATCGTGGGGGGAACTACAAAGTCCCCGATCGTCTCGGCCAGCGTGTTCCAGAGGTCCGATTATGTCCGTTGACGGCGAGCCGTTTATCGCTCTTGCGCTTTCGGGAGGCGGTGCCAGGGCAATGGCCTTCCATCTTGGCTGCCTTCGAGCCCTCCACGATCGGAGGATCCTAGAGAAGGTGAAGGTCATCTCGACCGTCTCCGGTGGCAGTGTCATTGGCGCGACTTGGGCATACCGTGCGGGGACCTTTGAAGAGTTCGAAGCGCACGTCGGGGCGATCCTCCGCCGAGGTCTGCAGCGGGAAATCATGAGGGCGTTGTTCTGCAGCCTGGAGGGACCGAAGGCCCTCGGCACACTCCTGGTATGCGGCGCGCCATCTTTGCTAGTGGCCTTGCTGACATTGGCCTTGTCACGCCTTCGGAAGTGGCTGGGTGCAGCGACTGAGCCCGCCGAGAACGCCCTCGGCGCTTTCTCACGAAGCCTGCCCATTTGGGGCAGCCTGACCACGGCATTCGAGGCGGCACTCGAAAAGACACTGTTCGGCGATCACACGATCGACCAGGTGGCGCGACCGGGCCTGACCGCCATCATAAACGCTTGCGACCTGCGCACTGGAACAGCATTCCGGTTCGGGTCGGAGAAATCCGGCGGCTGGCGATATGGCGAACTCGTCGGTGCCAAGCCGACGATAGCCAAGGCAGTCGCTGCTTCGGCCGCTTTCCCGCTTCTTCTGCCGCCGCTCGTCGAGGCATTCGAGTTCGATAGAAAGGGCAAGCGGCACCGTAAGACAGTCTTGCTCACGGATGGGGGTGTCTTCGACAATCTCGGCGTCTCAGTGCTTGAGCCCGGCAGGGCGCATGATTCCGCCTTCAACTATCCAGTCACTCACATAATCAGTCTCAATGCAGGAGGAGGCCAATTCGAGGGCGACGAACGCCGATACTGGTGGCTGGGTCGTGTCGCACGTTCGTTCGAGGCTGTCCATCGGAAGGCTCAGGACTCGGTCTATCAGCGGCTTCATAAGTATGCCGAGACCGGCGAACTTAGAGCATTCGGGATGATCTATCTCGGTCAGCAAGACCACAAGCTTCCGTGGATACCGCCGGATTTGGTCCTTCGGGATCAGGTGCGCGACTATCCCACCGATTTCGCGCCAATGTCGGCCAGCAATCTCGATCTTCTTTCCAGAAGGGGTGAGCAGTTGACGCATTTGATCGTCGATCGCTATCTGGCCGACTTGTCGGAGTAGGCACAGACGGGTTCGGGCTAATGACGCGCAGCAGGTCGATCATTCGTTCAGCTGATTGTACATTGCTGCCATTCGCTGCAACCACTGATACCATGTCGAGAAGCGGCAGTGTCGATAACCGTGAAATCCCCAAATGTGAATTTGATCTCGGAAGCTGGTAAACTGTAAAATCGGCATTTTTCTATTCTTACTCGTCTCGAAATCGCGCATAATCATAGCCAACATCAAAACAAATATACATCACGAGTTTTGTTATGCACACGTCCAGAGAATTTTTTGAATACGATTTTGCCAGCACCTTGTTTCCAATGGAAACGTGCCGCTTTCTCATAGGCAATGGTGCGGTTGAAATTGACGCCCATATTCAAAGATGCTTGAGCAAAGCAGATGAAGACAAGGCATACCAATTTCTCGCGCAAACGCGTGTATATGCGTCAAAGCCTCGGAACCATCTTCGTCGAACTGTGAAGCTTGACCCTGTGTCTGAGTTCTTTCTGTACGACGTAATCTTCCGAAATCGTTCCAAGTTTCGCAAGCCTTTCCACAGCGACAAAAAGCACTTTGGTTATCGCTTTGAAGATGGGAAACCTATTCCCGCAACAGCCTCCTATACGGGCTTCAAGAAAGCTGTCGTCGCATATGCTGCACAATTCGACTATTCATTGAGTTTTGACGTCGCTTCATATTTCAACGGCATCTACCACCACGACATTGTTGCATGATTTGCCAATCTGGGTGTCGATATGGACGACGTTAACGCCCTTGGCACTTATTTGAGGCAAAGCAACTCAGGGCGGAGCATCGACTGCTGGCCACAGGGAATGTATCCCGCCAAAATGGTCGGCAGTGACTTTCTGCGATTTATAGAACAGCATCACGGAATTAAGTCTAGAGCGATTGTTCGCTTCATGGATGACTTCGTTTTATACTCAGAAGATCAAGATAGTCTGACAGAAGACTTCTATTTGATACAGAAGCTACTTGGTCAAAAGGGTTTGACCGTCAATCCTAGCAAGACTGTTGCCGGCGGCGTTGTCGCCGCACAAGTCGAAGATGATATTGACGAAGTGAAGGCAAACTTACTCGCCAAGCGCAGAAAGGCTGCGCTTCTCGCATATTTGGATGACTTTGAAGCTGCACTTGAAGAAATTAGGTCCTGTTGACAAAAGGGATTCACAGATTGGTATCGGCGTGATTCAAGGTAGCTTTCGGGCGGGAGGCTGTCTTGGCGCGGAACTGCATGTCGGATGCGGAATGGACGTTCTTTGAGCCATTCATCAAGGCCATCCGCCAACCCAACGGACGCAAGCCGGTCGACCATCGGCGTGTGCTTGACGGGGTTTTCTGGATCGCGCGCACCGGTGCGCCCTGGCGCGATCTGCCGGAGGAGTTCGGCAAGTGGGGCTCGGTCTACCGGCAGTGACCTGCTCCCCTGAAATGTCCTCGTTTTGAGGTTAGCCTGTTCTCCAGACGAGGAGACAGACGATGAAGAGAAGCCGTTTCAGCGAAGAGCAGATCATTGGCATCCTGAAGGAGCATCAGGCCGGGCTGGGCGCGAAGGAGTTGTGCCGCAAGCACGGCATCAGCGATGCGACCTTCTACAAATGGCGCTCGAGATACGGCGGCATGGAAGTGTCGGACGCCAGGCGTCTGAAGACGCTGGAGGCCGAGAACGCCAAGCTGAAGAAGATGCTGGCAGAGCAGATGCTCGATGTCGCGACGCTCAAGGAGATGCTGGGAAAAAACTTCTGAGGCCCGGTTCTCGGCGGCGTGCCGTGGACTGGGCCATGAAGGAGAAGAGCTACTCGCAACGGCGGGCCTGTGCCTTGGCCGGGATCGACCCGCGCGTGTATCGGCGGCAGCCGACCAGGCCGGAGGACCGGGAGTTGCGCCAACGGCTGCGGGAACTGTCCGGCGAGAGGCGGCGGTTCGGCTATCGGCGTCTGCACATCCTGCTACGGCGGGAGGGCTGGACGCTGAACTGGAAGAAGCTCTATCGGGTCTACCGGGAGGAAGGCTTAACAGTCCGTAAACGGGGCGGTCGCAAGCGAGCACTGGGGACCAGGGCGCCGATGCCAGCCGTTCTGATTCGTGTGGTTCAGCACTCTCATCGCGTAGAAGCGTGCTGGCCGAGACCTCAGGCGATTGGAGAGGACGTCCTGTTATTCTCCCAGATCATCAACGGCGACATCAAAGGAATCGACACGCCACGTCACTGTGAACCGTCCCAACTTCTCTCGAAGTTGTCTTTGATCCGCGAGTTTTTGAAGGGCGATGCGCGCCTCTGTCTCGTCGGTAGTCGTTTTGACAATCCGCAGGCCTGCAATCGAAAAGTATCCGACAATAACCGCGATGGGATAGCCAATGCCTATTGCGAGTTGACTTGGAAGGAAGAAGGATACGGACGCAAAGATAAGAGCCAAAAATGCGGCAAGTAACTTACGTCTATTTCTCTTCGTTCGGAGCGCAATCGATGCGTCCCGACAGAGCGCCAGGATCGCTTTCCTGTCTTCTTGCCGCTGATCTTTGAGGTTACCCTCAACATTTCGTGCTATCTCGCGAGCAAGCGCTGCCGCCTCACGCTCCTTCTTCAGACGTTTTTTCTGCTCCTTTTCTTTCTCGATCCAAAGCCTGCGCTCCTCCTTCCTTGCGCCCTCTTCAATCGGAAAGCGCATTTGTTGGATGATCTCACCAAGGTTCTCTTGAGTTACAACACTGGATGCTCCCAGCGTTTTGTCCATAAGCATTCTTGTGCTTCTCTCTTGAGAAAGAAGAAACTCGAGTTGCTTCTTCTTTTCTTCATCACCTAAAGCGTCGGTGAGATCGCGAACTGCGTCGACCACGCCCTTGCGTGCGGAGAGAACATGTTCGCACGACGAAAGGAGCATTCTCTTGGGAACTTCAAGATTTGCGCCACCAAGTCCAGTTCGGAGCCACATTGCCGCGGATAGAGCGCGGCGATGAACAACTGGAGGAACGTCGTTTCTTGAAATCAACCCATAGTCTCGACACCTCCGTTCAGTTACCTGAGCGAGGACTCTATTCCGCGTCAGTGCGATATATTTTGATGCAAAAATATCCCGACTACTTTTCCCTCCGCGCATTCGCATAACATGTGCGGTGATGGAGGCGTCGTGCACCCTCGCGGCCCATATCTCGTGAAAGCTCAGGCCACCGAGTAGATCCTCATAAACTTCATTTGAAAAGTGTTCATGCTCATTCGGAAACTGCTTCAACGTGCGATGGGTTGCCCCGACGCCATGCTCCTTTAAGGCTCCTTCCGGATCACTCGCTACCTGGGAAACAAATTGCGGAAGGAGTTCCCCTCTTGCGATCGACTGAGCAGTCAATCCGTACGCTCTTCGGTTCTTTAATACGGCGTTTAATACTCGACTTATTTCCGAAAGGCTTTCTGAAAAAACCCGAACGCTCGCGCCCACTCTTTGCAGCTCTCGCACAATGAGATGCATATCTTCTTGCTGGGATTTTCCAGAAACCCCTAACAGTTCCATTGCCAATGGCGCGTCAAGATATACGACTAAGTCTGACTGCTTGACGGGAGCTGTTGGCCGGACAAAATCCTGAACGACTTCGGTTAGAAGACCAATTGATGCTAAGCGAGCAAGTTTCTCCGCGGCCTTTTCGTCCGTTTTAATGGTTTGCTCTACGAAGCTTGCGCAAAGAGTTTTCTCATGATCTGCGAGAGTGGTATTTTCGGAGACGCTGGTCAGGACTGCAATTTTTCCCGACGCGCTCTTGCCTGCCTTAGTTTCGATTTTCAGATTTTCCTCTCGGAAGGCCTCGATGTAGATCAACCACTCAATGAGAATCTCTTCATATTCCTCAATTGATTTCGGGATCGAGAGAAGGGGGGCAATAGCGTCAGAATATTTTTTGAAATTTTCAGCAAGCTCGCGCAACTCTTTTTCAGCAGTATTTTCGCGCTCGCTCTGCGCAAAATACATCTCGGGCAAGGTAACTACGTATACTCCCTCTACGCCTGGGGTCTGCTGTTGTATCCAACCCGCTTCTTCAAGCCTTGGCATGAAGACTTCGGCAACATCTGTTGTAATCGACCAATGATAGGTTGACCTTACAAATGCCACCAGGTCTTCAATGTTGAGGATCGCACCTGCTCGTTTGACAAAGTATGGTTCGAAAAATGGGATAAGCTGCTGAAGAGGGTCAATGGATCCGTCCCCGAGCGCCGACAAAGCGCCATAGATCCTTACCGCTGATCTGGTGAGAGAAGGATTGCGCGACGAAGACATCAATGTTTCCAGTTCTTAAATTTTCACACGTGGGCTCTCATTATTTTTTGGTCAGTTCTTGCGATCGGGGATCGTAGGAGAAATCGTGAAGGCGGCCGGAACGAAGCAGTTCCACAGCTTGTCCAACGTGCTCCGGAAGAACATAAAACCATTCTTTCGGCCGGATCTTCTTCCCAAACCTGTCCACCACGAAGAGTTCAGCCGGTTGCGCTGGCGCGAAGAAGCGATGAAGAAGGTCTTCGATCTTGTTGCGCGGCAGGCTTTTCAACTCGTAGGTTGCCACGATCTCGACGGGGGCGAGGAGGAACGTCGGGTCATTTCGGGCGTCCGCGACGCGTCGGCGGACGTCCTGGCTGGTGACTCCGATCTTGTGGAGGATCATCCTCTGCGACTTGATCACGGGGTCCTCGGACAGGCTTCGGGCCACGTAGATCGTTCCGGAGAGCCTGAGACGATCGGCTTCCCACTCGGGGTCAAGGGGTCCGAGACCGAGGCGCTCGACCATGCGGGCCGTCTTGTCGTCGTTCAGGGACTTCCGGAACGAGGACATCAGCGGATCGCTCTCCGTGCCGTTGGAGAAGATCACCCGAAGGCGATGGTCGCGAGATCCGCCCCGGGCGGACATCTCGGATTTCTCGGCGATGAGGGCGAGGAGACCGCCCCGGATGAAGAAATCTCCTTCGAGGGGTTCGATCACTGCCCACTTCTTGACCGGGATCGCGCGTCGCTCGCCAGCCTCCAGGGCCGCATGCATCTCCTCGAACCGGGAGGCGAATCGCTCGAAGTCCCGGCAAGGCGTGAACTCGGCCCGGTGATCTGGAAGATGCCGCTCGGCGGCCGGTGTCACGTGACGCAGGTCGACCAGTTCCGCATCGACGTCGAGATCGTCGTCGCCGAAGATGTCGTCCAGGCTCTCGGGTATTTCCGCGGCATCGGGCTCGTCGCGCCAGGAAGTCGGCGCGGGCTCCTCCACGGCATCGAGAAGGCCGAGCCGGTCCGCTTCCCGCATCTCGTCGGTCGGAGAGCCCCGCACAGCCTCCCAGATCGTCCCCAGGCGCATCTCCTCGTGGTCCACGGCATCGGCATCTGGGAGACGTCCAAGACGCTCGTAGAAGGCGCTGACCTCCCGCAAGATGGAGAGAGCGCGGT
Organism: Halovulum dunhuangense; assembly: GCF_013093415.1. Taxonomy (NCBI): domain Bacteria; kingdom Pseudomonadati; phylum Pseudomonadota; class Alphaproteobacteria; order Rhodobacterales; family Paracoccaceae; genus Halovulum; species Halovulum dunhuangense. The sequence goes on along the minus strand of NZ_JABFBC010000008.1, from coordinate 11,561 downwards.
CCGGGCCGCTGGATCCTGCCCCCGGCTTCAACCTGACCTCGAGGAGGCCGAACTCGTCGGGCTCCGCGAAGATCTCGTCGAGCGTCGGCCGAACCATCAGATCGCCCCCTCGCGCATCCGCTTCGCCTTCTGCGCCTTGAGCCAGGCCAGCGCCTCGGCCATTCGCTTCTCCAGGTGATCGACCGCGTTGAGGTTCGGCTCCCGGCCCTCGGCGACCCGGAAGGCCTTGATCCGCGGCCAGAGGGTCCGCGCCTCGTCCTCGGTCATCTCGACACGCAGGGCGACCATCGCCGACTGCACCGTCGCCAGGAGTTTCGAGTCGAGGGACTTGGACGCTACCTCGAACCGCTCGCGGAACGCATTCACGCTGTCGATGAGCTCGATGTCGACCTCGCGGACGTTGATGAACTTCTTGACCATCTGCAGGAGCGTGTTGGGTGCCTCGGGGAGGTCGTCGTCTGCGTCCCCACCTTCGGTCTCGGACGTCTTCCCCTCGAAGACGCCACCCGCCTCCGAGAAACCCTTCTCCTGCTCCTGGCGCGCAAGCGAGAGGATGTTCATGTGGGCGGCGAGGTGCTGTCGGACGGACTCCGTCTCGTCCGGCGAGAGGTTCTCATACCGCTTCTCGATGATGCCCGTGAGGAGCATCTGGGTCGCCACTTCGGGCGCCGTGTCGGGCGCCAGGACGCGCTTGTCGATCTGTTGGCAGGCCGCTGCCATCAGGTCGTGCATATCCTTCTCACAGATTTCCTTCGCGCGGTCCGTGGGCGGCTCGACGAGCCCCTTGATGCCGATCATCACGTTCCCCTGGCCGTCGACCGACATCGGCTCGCGCACGTCGCCATCCTCGCGACGGTAGAACCTGAAGTTGGGCGCGAGGACCTGTTCCATCAGGAGCGATCCCGAGATCGCCTTCAGCATGTCGTTGACGGCGTCCGTGACGACCCCCGTCTCGACCCCGGGCTCCGCCACCAGGTTCGTGAAAATCGCCTTTGGCTTGCCCGGCGCGTCCCGCGTGGCGCGTCCGATGATCTGGACGATTTCGGTCAGCGAGGACCGGTAGCCGATGGTGAGCGCGTGCTCGCACCACACCCAGTCGAACCCCTCCTTCGCCATACCGAGCGCGATGATGATGTCCACCTTGGCCCGGTCGGCCGCATCGTCGCGCTTGCCGTTGGCGTCCCTGATCTCGCGGCCGAGCGCGGTCTTGACGATGTCCCGACCGGGGCCGTCGTCCACGAGGTCCGCGACCTTCAGCATCCGCCCGTCGCGCGTCTCGATCAGGTCGAAGCCGGTCTCGGGATCGCGCGACCTGTATTCCCCGATGAGACCCATGATGAGCCCCACCTCGTTCTGCTTCGTGTCGAAGGCCTCGGTCGAGCCTCGGTGGGGAATGTGGATGATGGTCTTGCGGGTCGTGTCGAGCACGTCCGGCAGGCCGTTGAGGTAGTTTCCCTTGTAGAACTGGTAGTTGATCGCCAGCGCCTTGAGGTGCTCGTAGCCCTCGAGCTGCTCGTAGTAGCTGTAGGTGATCGTCGAGAAACGCACCTCGTCTTCCGGTCGAAGCACCGGGTCGGCGTCGCCCCGGAAGTAGCTCCCGGTCATCGCCATCACGTGGCACTGCTCCCGCGCAAGCAGCTGCCGCAGGTAGCTGCCCAGCCGGTTGTTGTCGGACGCAGAGACGTGGTGGAACTCGTCGATGGCGATGAAGCAGTCGTCGAACGCCTCCAGCCCCACCGTGTCGAGCGCCGCCTCGAATCCAAATCGGAAGGTGGCGTGGGTGCAGACGAGGACCCTGGCGTCGCTCGCCAGGAAGGCAGTGAAGGCGCGCACCTTCTGCGGATCCGCCTCCTCCCCCGTCAGGCAGAGGTTCCACCGATCTTCGACCGTCCAGTCCGCCTCGAACCCTCCGCTCCTCAGGTCGGTCGAGCGGAACGAGGCGCCGATCGAGGTCTCGGGCACGCAGACGATCGTCTTGCCGAGCCCCTGGTGGCGCATCTTGTCGAGGGCCAAGAACATCAGGGCGCGGCTCTTGCCGGCCGCCGGCGGCGCCTTCAGGAGGAGATACTGGGCAGCCCGCGCCGCGTAGACGCGCTCCTGCATCGGGCGCATCCCCATAGCGTTGGTACCGCTCCCCGAGCTGCCGTAGCTCACCTGGACCATCGGGATCATGCGGCGGCCTCCTGCTTCATTCGGGCGGCATAGAGCTTGAAGAGCTTCTCGAGCCTCTCGGTGTCGTTCCGGAACGGGCGGCCGATATACATCGACTCGAGGAGGTCGTCGTTCTCCTTGTGAGCTTGCCGGAGGTCATCTGGCATCCTCTCCGGATCATAGAGCTCGGCGATCGTGGCAGGGTAATGACTCCACCGGGTCTTCATGATGCGGCGGGCGGAGGCCGAGAGCTGTTCGAGCTGATCCTGGGTGAAATGTGGAACTGGGAAGGTATTCCAGCCCATCGTGTTCGAATACCGGAAATCGGACTTCAGCTTGCCGCAGACGGTCGCAATCCAGACAAGATGCAGCCGTGAGGCAATAAGTGCCAAACACCAGTCAGGGGCATCATAAAGAACCTGGTTAAGGTTCGAAGGAATGACATCCGCCCCGACGCGCTCTACTGGGAGATACGGACGGCGCTCTGAAGATACACTGGGAACAAGGATCGCGTGGGATCGCGCCCAGTTCTGCGCTTGTCTGAACCGATGAGGAAACGCCGCGGCCGGTCGGGTCTGCGCGGCCTTGCTGGCCGCCCTGAACGCAGCCACGCGATCGAACCTCGCCCGAAGGGCGGGAATGGCGGCAGCCTCATCGGCATCCTGATCTGGAACCCAGAGGCAATATCGTACCTTGCCGTTCACGACCTCGTCAGAGCCCATGAACTTCTTCACGAACCTGGATGCTTCCGGGTATTCCGAGAGAAGGTCATCCTTCTCTACCTCACTCAGGATCAGATTCCCGTCATCGGTCGGCTTGTTTCCGTATTCCATATAGGGAAGTCCAAAAATTGAGCGGGCCTCGGCGTGGATGAACAGATTTGGACCATCAAGGAGATAGGCGTTGATGGTGGAAACTACCGCGCCGAGATCTCCCGAGAAGAGTCGCTTTCTTTCGCGGCTTTCGTTTCGAAGCCCCACGATTACGCAAATGACGGCAGCATTTGCAGACGCATTGTTCCGCCACTTGAAAGACGTATGGGCAAATCCAATCTCGATGCCGTCCACCAGAATGTGCGGCCAGAGCGCGCCCACGGACTGCCCCTGGCATATCGAGTTCGTGGCCACAAGCGCGGAGCGGGCAGAGCGGCCGCGGGTGTAGTTGGCCGCCTTGAACATCCAACATGAGACGAAATCGATGCGTTTGTAGGAGTCCAATGTTCCCGCGAGGACATGCTCCATATCGGCGTTCTGCTCGTCGGTGCGGGAGTTGTCTCCCAAGAAGGGCGGGTTGCCGGCAATGAAGACCTGTTCACCTTCGCCCGGAGGTGGGCAGACAATATCCCAGTTCAATCGAAGAGCATTCCCACAGGTGATACGAGCGGCCTCCTTAAGGGGTAGAGTCGCCGGCATCTGGCCGAACACCTCGCCGAACCGGGCGTTGGCTTGGTATTCGGAGATGAACAGGGCGAGCTTGGCCGTCTCGGCCGCGAAGTCGTCGAGCTCGATCCCGTAGAAGTTCGTGATCGGGATGGCGGACCACATCTGGACCTGGGTCGAGCCCTCGAGCTCGGCGATCCGCTGCAGGATCCGCGTCTCCCGCGCCCGCAGCTCGCGGTAGGACACCACGAGGAAGTTGCCCGAGCCGCAGGCCGGGTCGAAGACCCGCATACCCGCCATCCGCGACAGGGCCCGCCGGAGCCCGTTCGGACGGTCCCAGGCCTTCTCGATCTCGGCATCGAGGTCGTCGAGGAACAGGGGGCCGATAACCTTCATGATGTTCGGGACCGAGGTGTAGTGCATGCCGAGCTCGGCGCGCTGCTTCGGATCCGCCACCGACTGGATCATCGAGCCGAAGATGTCCGGGTTGATCTCCCGCCAGTTCAGGGCGGCGGCGTCCTTGAGATAGCGGAATGCTACGGGATCGAAGACGGGCGCATCGATCCCGCTGGCGAAGAGGCCGCCGTTCACATACTCGAGTTCGGCCGTCCAGGCCGGCAGGCCGGCTCGCCGGTCCTTGGGTAGATTCATCGCGCGGAAGGCCGCCAGGATCGCCTCGCGCGCCTCCTCGCCCTTGTTGCCGGCGTGGGAGAAGACGAGGCGGCTGAACTGGTTGTAGGGGAAGATCCCGACATCCTCCGCGAAGAGGCAGAAGATCAGCCGCATCATCAGCTGGTTCATCTCGTGGCGTCGGGCATCCGTTGCCCAGTCCGGGTTCGCCTTGACGAGCGCGTCGTAGAGCCGGGCGAGCTTGCCAGTCGCCTTGACGTCGATCGGGTTCTCCTCGACGGCCCGGTAGCGCTCCTTCCCGGCAGCCGGGAGGAAGAAACCGAAGTGGTCCCCGATCTCGTCGAACCGGCAGTGGAGCGTGTCCCCGCTTGCCCGATGCTCCGCTGCGACCGTCTCGCCGTCCGTCGCGATCAGGATCGCCGGCTTCGCCGTCGCCGTGCGCTTCGATCCGCGCAGGGCGTCGAGCGTCACGTCTGTCATACCGCGGAGCGCCGGGGCATAGTGGAACTTGCGGGCCACCAGGACGCCACCCGGCAGATCGGACTTGTTGGTCGTGCCGTTCCGGAGCTTCGAGATCGTCGCCTTCGCATTGTCCGTCGCCTCGGCGAAGGCGAAGGGAAACTCACCCGCGTCGAACGGCGCCCTGGCGATCGCCTCGATGGCCTCAAAGATTTCGGTCGGGTTCATAAATGTCTCCGGTTTCCCCGGACGTTAGGAAAAAATCGAGCGAAATCCAAACAGAATACGCGGAACTGCAAGGAGCCTGATTCAGATCATCCAAAGCTTAAGAGGTCCCGCATGTAGACTTTCCCCTTCGCAAGTCCGATCTTCATTGCAGGCGTCCGCCTTTCCGATTTCGGGATGCGGGTATCTTCGGACTCGACCAACATGAAGTTGTGGTAGAAGCGCAGGATTGTGGAGACCTTGTTGATCATCTCAGGTCTGTAGAACGCATTCACATACCACGCGCCATCGCCGGAGGTCGGCCGGGAGCCCCGATCGAAGGCCTTTATCCGCCGACGCACCTGGTTGAAATACTTGTCAACGGGCGCCATCGAGCTGCGAGAGAGCAGAATGGCGAGATCGCCTAACGACATGGTCCCGCGATCGGTAAGCAAGTAGATCTTCTTGTCGGGCTCCTCCTTGCGGTGATACCGCCACTCGAACCCCTGCTCGGCCAAGATCCTTCCGCGCTCGCCCGTCGGCGCGAGTGCGAAATCGTGCATCAGGCGCGCCGCAATGAGCGGGGTGATCCCATCCTTGGTTGGGTCCTTCGCTTGGAGGCCATAGGCCAGCAGGTTCGGCCCGATGTTGTCCTGGTCACCCGCGAGGCGGCGCATGTCGAGAGGCGAGGCGTTGTAGAACGCAGCCCCCGACACGCGGCGCATGAAGGGATCGGGGTTGAGCCCAGCCCTGGTTCTCTCATCCTTCTCCCGAAGGACTGCTGCCTTGGTCGGTTCGAGGACGCAGTCGAGCCGGCGCAGGACGGTCAAGGGGAGGATGACGCGGCCATACTCGGACTGCCGGTAGTCACCGCGCAGGAGATCCGCGACCGACCAGATGAGCGAGGAAAGCTGGGATTGCGACATAATTGGCCCCGGACAATCAACATTTCTAATGACTTGGTCGAGCCTATGGCGGGGCCAAGTCAAGCTCAAGCGTTGTTGGCGCCGATGGGAAAGCGACATGTAGCGACCTGGCCAACCCGGGTTTGTCGACCGCTCGGTACCTGCCCATCAAGGCTGCACAATTTGCCCTGCAACCCTGTCGGCGCGCTTGACGGGCCGTTTGAAGGCTGAGAGCGCGCGAGGAGTGGTGCATGATGACTGCAGGAATATCCGGCCGGCGGGAACCAGCGGCGCTCTCCGAGCGCCTCTGCTTGGCAGGCACAACATCCTAAAGCAGAGGATCCAACGCCCCAGAAGATCACGAACCTCAATCCGCAGCTTTTGCAATCGCCGCACTCAATGCCGCCTGGTACCGATCAATGGCGTCAAGCCAGGCGGAGGGATCCTCCAGAAGCTGCGCAAGGTTCGGATCGCGGCCGTCTGAACCCTTAATGCTAAATTCGGTGAGCTTGATGTTTTGCCGCACGTTGCCCCCGACGATCTCGGCCAACTCACTCAGATACTCTCGTGATAGTTCGATCTGGCCGATCGCGTTGGCTGGCCACGTGACCTGCCTTGTATTCAAGGTCCCATCAGGCTGGAGCTGGATTATAGTGTAGCGGCGCTCGTCTGGTCCGATCCAGCGCAGGCTCAGCGATGCGCCGCTGGACTCAAGGTAGATCCCACGCTCATCGAACTGCGGGAAAAGACTTTCAAACCTCTGATAAACAGCCGGGAAGGTCTTCTGGAGATCCTCGAGACACTGCTCGACGCTAATACTCCTTCGCAACATCCCTGCACCTCTGCCAGTAGCGGTTTCGGGTGGGGCATCGATACGGACTGAGCCGTTCTCGATCGACACGACGCCGCGATCGATCAATTCTGTCCTGGCGATAATTCTTGGCAAAACCACATGACCACCATCGGGCAATCTGTAGATCGGCATCTCAACCAGTGCGAGGGTGAAGTGAAAACCAGCATGGTGTTGGAGCAAGCCCGCCAGTGACTCGGCATTCCGCCGAATGCCATCGCCTACGATGAGCAGGAAGACGCGACCGATCGACAGGTTACGGGTGACCGCATCGACGAAGTCCGCTTCGGCAAGATGGGTGACATCGGCAACGACGTTGTAGAGCCGATGCAGCGCGGGGTTGGCCCGCTTGGCGGCAAGCTCAAGGTCCTCGTATGCCCAATCCGACATGGCCTGGGCATAATCAATGATCTGGGCGACGACCGCCCTACGGGCTTCAGGGTTTCTCCAGAGCTTGCATTCCACGAGGACGACGTTTCCATCAGGTGTGAGAAACAGGTTATCCACCGGGCCAGCTGGCGTGGGCAATTCCATGCACACCGGGATCAAGCCGTTCAGACCGGCGTCGATCTCCTCGGTCGGGATCAGGCGCGGGCACTCCTGCACCAAGGATTGAAGCCAGTGCTCTGAATAGTCATCGTCACGGCCGCCAACCAGGTCTGCCCGGAGAAGCGGCATGACCTCGCGATCGTCGCCGGCGCCCCGCACAATTACGGGTATGCAATGTTGCCTACGCGCTCTCTGACTATGCACGCCTACTCCTCACTTTTCGCCCGCACCCTGCCTCGGTTCGTTTCGCCTGCAATGTCGACAAATAGCAAAGCTCCCTCTGCGGCCTGGACGTCGCCAGGCAAGATGTCTCGATTCATGAGCCGCCAAGTCAGACCCTTTCGACAAGCTCTTCGAACAGATCGAGGAAAGCGGGGTTATCCGGCTCACACACGTGGTTCTGGTTCCACAGTCCCGAGTCCCGCACCAGGGGCCTTGTCGAGTTATGGCCAAGCCAATTCGTGGAAGGCGGATCGATCCAAGCCCGCTCATGATTACTGAGAAGAGAGATCGCGCCGCGTTCGATGATTCCGCGCTTGCTGTTCCCTCCAGGTGCGTCATCGACCTCAAGCCAAAGCACGTGCATCGCAGCGATATTCCTGCTGACGGCCTGCTCCAACGGCAGTTCTGCGGCAATATCTGCCGCCGACACATCGTGTTTCCGGGCATTCCAACTCGGGCAGCTGTGTGTACCCGCACCCAAGAGCGCATCACCGATGAGAAGTCTGAAGATCGATGCCCTGTGATTTCCACCGCCGTTTCGGACTGTGCCCCGATGTTGGCTCAGCCGCGTCCACAGCGTGGTCCGGGACGTTGCTGTGAGTGCATGAGTGCCTACCCTCACGATCCGCTGCCCAGACCCACTCTCCGACCTCGTCTCACCATCCTCCATGAAGAAATAGACGCCTCGTGAAGGCCAGTTCAGCTTGCCACTGCAATCGCTAAGTCGACGGGGGCCGCCAAGCCGATGTGACAGCTCTTCAAGGAGCCCATAGAACCTCTCAACGTCACTCAAGCGCTTGTTGTTCATCTATATTCCTGAATTATTTCAATTTGCTACCAAAAATACACATAAATCTGGCTGCATGAGGATACCATACAGATGTTGTCAGAACAGCGCCGGGGAACAATCGATATGCATGGGTGAGAACCACACTGGCACGTCCATAAAGCTCCTTGCCATCCGCTCCGGACGTGAAGCACCCGATAAGCCGGCAGCCCTGCCCAGCCCTAGACATCCAGACACAACTACCGCCCTCCACCTGAGCACTCACCATTTCTCGGTATTGGACCGCGTACCGAGCCGCCGGCAAACTATCCGATCGCCAGTCCGAGATAACTCCGCGCAGCCTCAATTCAACGATTTCGCGCACGAATCCAACAACTTGGTATGCGAATTCATACCCACTCAGTTCTGGCATCTGATGTCTGCTCCTGCTTATTGCGGTACGGCAGACCCACAGGAGTACCAGCATGGCTACGCATCATATACCCGCCCCCACCTCTCTCAGCGTCCAGGAAGAGATCGAACGCCGGCACATGGAGTTCGTCGACGGCTTCGGCAACGACGGCTTCTTCGAGGAAGCCCTGGTCATTTCGCTCCGGCAGATCAGCCGCATCTGCACGGCCTATTTTGGAGAGGAGACCGCCAAGGCCGGGCTCGATGCGATGGTCGGCCGCTACTTCTCGGGCCTGGTAGAGGAAGGCGGCTGGGAATACGCGCTCGAGGAGGAATACAGCGGGATCTACTCGGAACTGCCGGTCGGCCGACTGTTCCATGACCTCGATGCCTATGCCAATTACGGGATCGTGCTGACGCCGGCGCGGGACGTAGAGACCCGCGAGCAGATCCTCCGGCGCGACGTCGGTATGCTCCAGGAGCTTATCGCCGCCACCCCGCTCGAGGCTTGGGGCATCAAGAACGAGCATGCCGTGCGACTTGTCCACAAGGCCTCGGCGCGACTGAAACTTGATCTTGGAGAGCCGGTCAATGCCGAGGAACTATCGTTGCTGTCGGGCCTCGCACTACAGTCGATCAGGAACAAGCTTGCACGCCCGTACCAGGAAATCGTCGGCAACCAGAACCGGATCGAAGCGCGCGAGGCCCTCGCATGGCTTTCTACACGCAAGGATTTCCTGCCCTCGCTGTGGCGTCAGCAGGATGACAGCGCTACGCTCGACTTTCTCGACCGGCCCATTGAGGACGCAATCTTCATCCCCGTGGCCACCGACGGGTCGATGTTCACGCCCGACAAGAAGAAGGAGGGCTACTACCACGTGGGCGCCGAAGGCCATGAGTGCCGGTTCGAGGACTACGACGATGCGCTTGCGGCGCTCCACAAGATGCTGATCCCCACTTGGCGCCGTCCGACCGAAGGCGGAACCTGGACCCGGGTGCGGGCCAGCGGATGGACGCGGGTCCAGCGCTCGGACATCGGCGCCGACTGACCCGGCCCTGACCCGACCCTGACACCACCGACAGATCGATAGAAATAACGTAGCTCCGGCTGCGAACAATGAGGTCATGCCATGACGAAGACCAAAGCCGTCCTCTTACATCTTGCCAAGGGCCGCTCCGCCCGCGTGTCCATGGATGCGTATCTATGGAGTCTCGAGACCCCGAAGGGGACCGCCGTCCCGGGCAAGGACAGCGGCTACAGGGGCCGATCTTATGTGGGGACCGGCAAACGCGAGCTATGCCGCTGCATCAGCGAGCGCAGTCTGTCCTTCGATCGCGCGGGCCTGCTGAGCCTGCTGGCGCTGCCGGACAGTGTCCCCGAAATGCTTGCTGAGGTCCGCAGCGTCGGGCTGGCGACGACGCTCGACAAGCTGCAGGACCGGACCGAGGAGATGCGGTCGAAACTGGCCGCCGACCCCGGGGCGCCGTGGATCCAGGAGACGGTCACCCGCCTTCTGCCATGGGAGCGCCCAAAGATTAGGCCCTGCGGCGACAAGCTGATCATCTCGAAGTACTCCCACGGCGGTGAACTGGCATCGGCCAGCCTGTTTCCAAAGACCCACGCGCAGGTGCGCCGGCTCGGGGAGGATGTCTACGAGCATTGGCGCGGCTGGGTCTTGGCCAAGGTCCTGCATGGCAAGACTGACAGGCACGCCCACCCCGGCTGTCTGCGGAAACGTGCGGCTCGTGCCACCAGTCGGCGACAGAAGGCCCTTGGTGAGGCGTCCGGCATTCGAAGCCGCAGCGCATAGGAGTTTGGACAGGCTCAGCAACCCGGATGGCTTGCCAGCTGCAGTCGCCGCATTGCGGGGCCTTGCCACTCCAGTCGTCAGCATGACAGCTATCGGCCAGACAGACATCGAGGTAGCAGGCGCTGGCTATACTCTGACCATCCGTGTGTCCGAGGCGGAACAGCAGGCCTCGAACGAGCGCACGATCCAGCAGTCTCTGGAGATCATCCGCCGCCGGGTCGACGAGGTGGGCACCCGCGAGCCCACGATCATGCGGCAGGGCTCGGACCGCATCCTCATCCAGGTGCCGGGGGTCGGATCGGCCGGCGAACTCAAGTCGCTGATCGGCACCACGGCGCAAATGACCTTCCATCCTGTTCTGGGGCGCGCCAACAGCGCAGATGGCGCAGGGGGGCCTGGCGATCTTGTCCTGCCCGCGGCGGATGAGCCGGACGTGTTCTACATTCTGGACCGCAGCCCAGTGGTCAGCGGCGAGAACCTTGTCGACGCGCAGCCAGCATTCGACCAGAACAACCGCCCGGCGGTAAGTTTCCGCTTTGACCCGCCGGGTGCGCGCGCCTTTGGCGTCTACACTGCGGCGAACATCGGCGCGCCCTTCGCCATCGTGCTCGATGGCGAGGTAATCTCGGCCCCCGTGATCCAGAGCCATATTCCCGGTGGATCTGGCATCATCACAGGGCAATTCACGGTCGAGGAATCGACCGAACTGGCCATTATGCTGCGGGCAGGCGCCCTGCCTGCGGGAATGACCTTCCTTGAGGAACGGACAATTGGCCCGGAACTCGGGGCTGACAGTATCGAGGCCGGCCAACGCGCGGCGGTGATCGGGATGATGGCGGTCGTCGTCTTCATGATCGCCTGCTATGGCAGCTTCGGCGTCATGGCGAATGTCGGGCTCGCGCTGAACATGGGGCTTCTGCTGGCGGCCCTGTCGGTCATGGGGGCGACGCTCACCCTACCCGGTATCGCGGGGATCGTTCTGACCATGGGCATGGCGGTGGATGCGAACGTCCTGATCTTCGAGCGCATCCGCGAGGAACTGCGCCAGGGCCGCCCCGTCGGCCGTGCCATCGAGGTGGGTTTCGACAAGGCGCTGTCGGCGATCATGGACAGCAACATCACCGGTCTGCTGACAGCGCTGATCATGTTCGCCGTAGGCTCCGGTCCCGTGCGTGGCTTTGCCATAACCCTTGCGCCTCCTCGACCATGCGGATGATCTGCGCC
>NZ_JABFBC010000007.1 GCF_013093415.1 Halovulum dunhuangense | reverse complement strand
ACCATTCGGCACGCGCGAACTTCGTGCGAGAGTATCCAGCGTTATCCGGCGTCTGAACACACGGCGTCATGTGGCAAATTCGGATTTGCCCGCTACCGTCTCTCCTTCGCCGATTGAAGGGCCGACCCTGCATCTTGAGAACTGGACGATCGATCTTAACGAGAGAGTTGTATTTGACACCGGCAAGAACGTCGTTCACCTGACGCCATCAGAATTTGATCTGTTAAAATACTTTTTGCGCAACGCTGGTCGCGTTGTGAGTCGCGCTGAGATCGTAGCTGCTATCCGGGATGGCAGGAGCGTTGCAGATCTGAGAATCGTGGATGGGTTGGTCGTACGTCTGAGGCGGAAGCTTGTACGTCCCGACGGGACCCCGATCCCCATCAGAAGTGTCCGTGGATCAGGGTACGTCCTCACCATGAAAGGCTTTCGATAGGTAAAGCTCTCAACTGCATTGCCCCTGTTTTAGCCGGTCACTTGTCGATCAGCCGACGACCCGTCTGGAGAAGAGCTCTATGACGACCGCGAGGTAGACCCAGCCTTGCGCCGTCCAGATGAAGGAGATGTCAGCGTCGTTGCATTTCCGGTCTGGTTGCACAGACCGGAAGTTCTACGAGATCAGGTTTGGCGCGACAGGCCAAGCATGTTCGCTGTCCGTGGTCCGCTTAAGCCGTCGTTTCTTCCTTGCCATAAGCGCGTTCTTGCGCGTCAGCCGGGCGGTGCTGTGACGGCCGATCTGATTGAATTCGTCGACCAGCTCTCATTGCATCCGTGGGCTGCAATAGGTGCGGTTCGACATGGCAAATACATTGCGAATGTGGGGGGATTGAGAGGTCCTGTCTCTGGCGCTGGCAGGCCGGACGATCTCGCCAGGCGACGAACTCGCTCTGGTTGACATCCGGCACCCGGCACATGCGGCTGATCGGAAAGCTGGCCTTCTCAGCATCAATAAAGGCAAAGCTCATCGACTTGCGTTTTTTGCGAACAAGGCCGCGGCTTCTTCACGATGCCGCGCACCCGTTTTGGCGCCGCGTTCTACCGCGGAAGCCGTTTTGGTTCGGCATGCAAGTCGGTCGATGCTTAAATAGGCTCTCGACCAGCCAATCCGATGAATGGGTTTACAGCCATCTTCGCGGACTCAGCGGCACTCCCCAGATGAAAGGCTGCCGCCAACAATCAGCTTGTTTGCAAGTACGCGGGTAATTATGGCCTGGGCCTCGCCGATTGCTGGGCCTATTGCGGAAGACGCGTCTATGAGCTTTATGGGGCTGCTAACAGCCACGTTGCCACCGCCACGGTCGAGCGCATGCCTGATCTTTGAGAACTCGAGGCCGAACTGCGGGGTGAAGGCACTGAGGCGCGTGCCGCCGTGTAGCAGGCCATATCGACTCACATCGTTGCCGGGCTGTTCATCCTCTGGCAGCACACCCTCCCGCGCATCTCCGGCAAGTCTAGGCAAACTGAGGCCATCCGCTACGCCAAGGCCCGGTACGAGATTTTTGAACGCTTCCTCACCGACGACCTCTTTGACCCCTAATCCGACATCGTCGAGCCGCCCGCGCCCCCTCGATCCCAGACCATCACGCGCAAGGACAGCCTGTTAGCATGATCGAAAGACGGGGGGCGGAGATCGGCAACCAGCGCCACTCTCCAAGAGACCTGGAAAATGAATAACGTCAAAACAAAGTTTGTCACCGCTGTCTACGACAATATAATCATCGTGTATTTTATAATGATAATTGTATTTTACGATATAAATCTATTAAAAAAATCTGCAATTTATGATAAAGTATTTCATTATATTTCAAAAAATCTGTGAGATTTATATTTATTTTTATAAAAAATTAAAAATAATTTTGCATTCCTATTAGAATTAAAAATAATCGCACTAAAACTTAAGATATTTGATCTCCAAGTCCGATTTTCTTTTCTTTTCAATTGCATATGGTTTTCGAAAAATAGGGAGGATAAGTGTTGACGAATGTAAAAAATATATCTATGCGGTGTAAAAACTACCGTCACAGTTCGCGGGGGGGGGGCGGCCGTTCGTTTTACACCTGGGATGAAAATATATGTGGCCAGAAATGCCGAACGCTCCAACTGTTCTTACGCTGGATGATCAGGAGCAAATTACCACCCTTATAGAAAGCGCTTTGAAGCTTGACGGGTTGAAAGTTTTTGTCGCGAATACAGTGAGAGAGTTTGAAAAAATCAGGTTAAGTGAGCCTATAGATATATATTTATTAGATCTTGTTGTTCCGGAATTTCAAGCACTTGTTGCGGTCAAAGAGATTAGAGAGCTCGAGGACGCCGGAATAATCATGTTGAGTGGGCACAGCTCGGAAGTGGATGTGGTGCTTGGTCTCGAGCTTGGGGCCGACGATTACATAGCCAAGCCCTTTCGCCTTCGCGAATTGCGGGCAAGGGTGGCGGCTGTTCATCGAAGGCGGAAGGAAAGCGCCTTATCGCTAGGGGCCGCAGCCCCAATAGCGCGTGATGCGGTACAGACCACTGATGACGTGCTCAAAATAGGAGCATGGTCGATTAATATTGCGGCGCGTCGTGTCAAACATCAATCTGGTAAGGCGGTTGCACTTACGACATCAGAATACGACGTGTTGGTGTATCTTGTCAAAAATAGAAACAGAGTTGTAACAAGAAATCAAATCATGGATGCCCTTAGGGGCGAAAGTTGGGCGTCATATGACCGCTTGATAGATGGATTTATCTCGAGGCTTCGTGCAAAGTTGATTTCAGTAGATGAAAGTTTCGACTACATCCAAACAGTTAGGGGCGTGGGTTACTGCTTTTCTCACGAATGAAAGAGTGCAAGGCCCGGCAATCTTCCAATATTCGGTTGTAACGTCCAAGTATTCGAAGTCAGAAGTGGCTTGCTTCACAGTTCTCCCTTGTTCCGAAGTTTAGTCTTTTTTCGGTTGCGTGGCATCCAACTTGGATGACTGGAGGCCGGATTCTTTCGGTGCAACACTCCTTTATTGATCTGGCCGCCAACAGCATTTCTAGCCACAGTGGTGGGGGTATGTGAGGCGCATTGCTGCAGCGGATAATGCCCAAAGCGGAACACAGGCCAAAACCTATACGACAATTGTTTAATCCTCCGTTTGGTCTTGTTTTTCCGCCACGCCCAAGACCTCGCGGATCTTTGCGGCCAATTGTCCGCGCCGATATGGCTTGCTCAGCAGCATGACGCCCGGGTCCAATCGTCCTTGGTGGACGATCGAGTTTTCGGTGTAGCCTGATGTGAACAGCACCTTCAGGCCTGGTTGAAGCTTGCACGCTTTATCTGCGAGTTGCCGTCCGCCCATGCCACCGGGCATAACGACGTCGGTGAACAAGAGGTCAATCTCACTGGTCTGGCTCAGGACTTCCAAGGCCTCGGCGCCAGTGGCAGCTTCAAGTACATGATAGCCCAACCCTTGAAGCTGAGCGGTCGCAAATTCGCGCACAGTGTTGTCATCCTCAACCAAGAGTATAGTTTCGGTTCCGCCAGCTATCCTTCGCCCGGGGCTGATTGCTGCAACGCTTTTCCGCTCTGTCTGGCTGCGCGGGAAATACATCTTGGCCGCAGTCCCTTCGTTCAGCTCCGAGTAAATTCGGATATGCCCTCCGGATTGCTTGACGAAGCCGAAGACCATGCTCAATCCCAGCCCGGATCCCTTGCCCACCTCCTTGGTTGTGAAGAAGGGTTCGAACACCCGGGCGAGTACGTCGGGCGGCATTCCAGTGCCAGTGTCAGTCACAACAATCACCACATACTGCCCGGCTCTGACATCCGGTTCCATTGCTACGTAATCGTCATCAAGCTTGGCATTGGCCATCTCGATAGTCAGACTGCCTCCGTCGGGCATGGCATCGCGGGCGTTCACGGCGAGGTTGAGAAGCGCCGCTTCGAGTTGCGACGCGTCGGCCTCAATCTTCCATAGGCCGCCTGACCGGACGATCTCTATATCGATGTTCTCGGGGAGCGTGCGACGCAGCAGTCCGTCCATGCCCTGGATCAAGTGCGCGACGTCGATGACCTTGGGGTCCAAAGGCTGCTTGCGCGAAAAGGCAAGCAAGCGGCTGGTCAAAGCCGCACCGCGGTCGGCGGCGTCCAGAGACATCCTCGCCAGTTTCTGCAGATGCGGTAGATCGCTTAACTCACCTTCAAGGATTTCTGCATTACCCAGAATTATCGTCAGCAAGTTGTTGAAATCATGTGCGACACCGCCGGTCAGGTGGCCGACCGCTTCCATTTTCTGGGCTTGACGCAATCGCTCTTCAAGCAGTTTCTGTTCCGAAATATCGGTCATCGAGCCGAGAACACGGTATACCCTCCCCGCTTCATCGCGCAGGGCGAAGGCGTTATCCTGGACAACCGCCCAGCTTCCATCGGCACGTTGAAAACGGTATTGCAGGCGCAGACTAGTATCTTTGCCTGTCTTCAGGCTACTGATCGCCGCATCAACCCGCGCCACGTCATCGGGATGGACAAACCTGCGCCAGATGGTTGGCACTGCTCCAGACGGATCCACTTCGTGCCCGAATATGTCTTTTAGTCCATCGCTCCACGACAGCTTGTTTGCGGTCGCGTCCCAGTCCCAAATCGCGCTGCCTGCCGCCTTGGCTACGAGGCGAAAGCGCTCCTCGTTGTTTTGCAACGCCAGATCGGCCTGCTTACGTGCGGTGATGTCGCGCTCTACGGCAATCCAGTGAGTGAACCAGCCCTTCTCGTCAGCCAGCGGCACGATGTCCAATTCAAGCCAGAACTCTTCGCCTGACTTGGTGTAATTTATGAGCTCGGAACGCACCGGTTGCCAATTTTCCAGCGCGTGCCGAATCCGATCAAGCTCGTCACGCTGGGTCTTGGGACCCTGCAGGATACGCGGGGTCCGACCCAGCACCTCTTCGCGTGAATACCCTGTGCGCCGCTCGAAGGCGTCATTGACATAAATGATCCTCGGGCCGTCGGGGCTACTGATAGGTTCGGCCTCTGTTATCACCAGGATGTCATTTTGGTGCGAAACCGCGGTTTCAAGCAACCTGAGATGGGCTTCCTGAGCGCGTTGCCGTGTTACGTCCCGGAAGTAGACCGCAAGCCCTGCAGGAGTGGGGTCCGCGCTGATTTCGAACCAGGTATTTAATGGTGGATAATATTCGTCAAAACGAACCAATCGTTTTTTGTAAAGCGCGAGTTCGTAGTGTTTTTTAATATTTCTGGATGCTTCAGGAAATTCATCCCAAGCCACGCGCCCGAGCAGTTCGTCCCGCCTACGTTGGAGAAGCCTCTCCGCTTTCGTGTTGACATATTGGAAGCGCCAATCGTTATCCAACAGATAAAAGCCATCATGCATTCCTTCCAACGTAGCATGGAGGCGCTCGGACAACTGGGCTGCCTCGTCCCGTATCGCAATGAGATCGGTGAGGTCTTGAAATGCGCCTTCGACGGCGACAATCTCACCATCTTCGTTGCGGATAGCTTCGCCGAGCGCGCGCACCCACACCCGCCGCGCCTGTGCTGTCTTGATTTCGAGGGTGTCGTCGAAGGGTCGACCTTTTGTTGCGCACGCCTCGAACTGTGCGCGAATGCGTTCGCGATGCTCGGGGATATAGTAAGCGATTGCCTGCTCCAGAGTCGGCGAGAAGCCTTCAGGCTCGTCGTGAATCATAGCTGTTTCTTCGCACCAAAAGACGTGGGAGCTTCGTAAGTCCACGCTCCAACTTCCCAGACGGGCCAAGTGACCGGCAAGCCTTCGGCGCCGGGCTTGGCGCATCAACGCTTCTTCGTTCTGCTTGACGGCCGTTATGTCCTGCACGAAGCCAATTACTATCTCCTGGCCGTCCACCTGATGTCGCGCGCCGACGCCACGAATATAGGATATTGTGCCATCGGCCCGGATGATCCGGTGCTGGAACTTGATTTCAGGTGCGTTGGTCTCGAAGAAGTGGGCGTAAGTGGAGACCATTTCCTCACGATCGTCGGGGTGAACGAGCGCAACGTAGCCATCGAAGTCGAGTGCGTCCCTGTCACGCGGGACCCCGTAGATTTCGAATACGCGGTCAGACCAGGTCAATGCACCTCGCGCAAACTCGTATTCCCACGACCCTAGATCCAGCAGCATTTCTGCAGTTTTCAGACGCGTCTCGCGTTCCTTCAAGGCGAAGAGAGCGGTGCGCGCCTCAGCCAACTGCAACGACCGGGATTCTGTCGCGTCCAAAGTATCCTTTGCCGCCACGCTTTGGCTGGCTAAAACCTCGGTTACGTCCTCGACCCGGTGGACGATGTAAATAACGTTCCCATCGGCATCAAGGATGGGCTTGTTCCGCGGGAGCCAAAAACGCTCTTGGAAGGTGCCGTCAGCCTGTCGAATCGGATAGCGCTGTGTGTTCATTACATCCGCCACACGCAATGCCTCAACACGTCTAAGCGAGGCTCGAAGATTCCCCGCACCGTCAGCCTGTGGCTCGGCCGGATTGTCAGGAAACAGGTCCAACAAGCGTCCTTTCAGCAGTGTGTTACGATCCACCATGACTGCTTTTGCATATTCATCTGTCACCGCGACGATCTGATACTCACCCGGCGACAGGACCACCATCTTTCCTGGCAGCCCATCTAGCAGGCTGGAGAGATGCGCTGCTGAAAGGCTGGCCTTATGGCGCAGTTTCTCGTTCTCCTTGTTCAGGTTATCTGCCAGCACTTCGACTTTGATGATCTGCGTAATGTCGCGAATGCTCGCGACGATAGCCTCAGCCCCTTCAAAAGTCACCTTGCTCCAGGTGAAGGATGCGGTGCGATGTTCGCCGGACCGAGAAATTATGGTCCAGGTTCCGGCATCGGCCTGGGTTCCATCGAAGCGGCGTATTTGTTCGACGACCCTCGCTTGGTCGCCTTCGGGGCGCAATTCGGCGATTGTCATTTCCTGCAATGTAAGCGCGTCATACCCGACCCAATGTTGCGCTGCCGCGTTCGCGCTCAGAATGCGAAGCGTCTCCGTCGAGAAAACCCAGACCGGGAACGACAGCTGATCATAGGCTTCGATAGCCGTGCGAGACAGTGCTGGAAATTTGGTCATGACATCCTCGCGTGGCTAGTGACGATACATACTCTTTCCGGATATTGACGGAATTCTAGTCATGCAAGTAGCTTCAACCGAAAGCGTGCCGAATAATGGATGTACACAGCAAGCGATGTCAGCTGTGCTTGCGTTCTGCCATGAGGAGCCATGGGTCCGGCGTTAGAGATCGCCGCTCGCACAACGCCGCCGATCAACGACATCTCGATCGATGCTGAAGGCCCGCGCACGACGGCCTACAACCGCTACAACAGATGGGCGAAAGCGGACGCCTGCCTGCTCATCTTCGAGGCACTTGCAGAGAAATCCCCTGGCTCGCTGCCCCGGATCGACAGGTCCATCGTCCGCGCCCACCAGAACCGCCGCAGGCGGAAGTTGGAGGGGCCAGAAAACCGTCCAGTGGGCGGTTTGGGGGTCAGGGCGCCGATGGCGTTCCCGCAAGGGCCGAACCAGCGCCTGAGCCGTGGTTTTGTCTCGGATTATCTGAGCGATGGTCGCCGGTTCCGGATCCTGTGCGTTAACCTTCGCAATTGTCGATTGGGCCGATGGCGCTCCAATGGCTCATCTTCAGCCGGGAATGCCTGGCAAGAGTCGGGAAAACCTTGCTCTCCGGTCACCGGGGCGCCCAGGAGGTGAATCGGACCGTCGAGTGCAGAGGGCGCCCCTGCATGGTGAAAGGCACCGAGCTGACATCGAACGCCATGCCGAAGTGGCAGGAGGAGCGCTAGGTAGAATGGCACTACATTGCGCAGGGAAAGCCGATACGAACCACGGCTTCGTCGAGAGCTTCAATTGCCGCTTAAGGGACGAGTGCCTTAACGAGCACCTGTTCACCAACCTACGCCGCGCCCGCCGTATGATCGCCGTTTGGCGCGAGGACTAGAATCATCACTGCCCCCACAGGAACTTCGACATGCTGACACCGTGGGAGTATCATCAGCTGTCTAAACAGGACCAAGACCGGAACGGTGCTAAACTATAAGCGCGTACTCCAACGGGAGCAGGTCAACGCTCGACCGGCGCGGCTGCATCGGGATTATATGGAACTACATGATCCGGACTCGGTCGGCACGTTGGATTGGTCTCTTGCCAGCGCTTGCAATCGCGCTGCATTCGCTCGGATAATACGCCTCGTCGTTTTCAGAACCGCAAGAAATTCAAGGTAATGAGAGTCAGCTTCAGGACATTGAGGAAGCCCCACCGCACCCCACCGTTCGATTTCCAATGTGTGGGGGTCCAGAAAGGCGGTACGACCTGGCTTTCTCAAAACTGCGCGCAGCATCCTGAGATACGGGTTCCGTTGGTGAAGGAGGTGCAATACTTCTCGCACAAGCACCTTCAGACCTATTATCCGGGGCTTGCGCGCAAGCATGCAGATTTGGCATCGAGGCGGGCGGCCCGGCTGAGAGAGCAAGGGAGGCAAAAACTTGCTGAGCGCTACCAAGCGATCGCCGATGGCTGCGAGCGTCCAACCGAGGAATGGTACCGACAGGTGTTCTCGGTATTCCCCCCGAAGTTCAAGACTGGCGAATTCACACCCGACTACTTTTGCCTCGGTCCGGAAGGCGTTCGCGATCTTAAGCAGATGAACAGAAGCGGCTGCATTATCATCTTCGTCAGGGACCCGAGAAGCCGGATCATTTCCTCGCTCAACATGTCACTTCGGAAGAACCCTGACATTCAGCAAAGTGCCGTGGTCGGCAAGCCGCTGTTTCTGGAGAGAGGGAATTATCTCAAGCACATACCGATCTGGGATGATACTTTCGGGGATCAGGTTCTGTACATTCCCTTCCGCGACATCGCCAAGCGCCCCGAAGATACGATGCGAAGTGTTGAGAAACACATTGGGGTTGGAGAATACAAAAATTACAAAATGATAGATAAGAAATACAATAGTTGGTCAGGAAAATTCAATCTGGATTTTACTGTCATGGATTGGCTTGAAAATCACATCGAGGAGCAAGAAAAATTCCTAGAGAAGCGGTTTGGTCGTGTTTTCTGCAGCCGGATCTGATTTTCGGATAGATAATTAATGCGTGAAATAATCGACTAGAAAACTCTCCGTCAGTCTTGAAATGGTGCGGTTGTAAAAGTGCAATATTATCAGAAACATGATGGGGCATTTTTTGACTACAAGATCACGGAGTCCTTGGGGCACTTGCACCGTGGTCCACTCGGCATCAGCTCGACCGCAAAAATCATCGCGATAGGATCGGCCCACACTTTTGGCCGGTTCAGCCCATCGCCTTACACATCCATAATGACGGAACAGTATGATCTTCCCACCGTGAATTTCGGGATGGGAGGAAAAGGCCCGGCTTTCTTTTTGCGAGAAGAGATCATCGAGGCGGCTTCGAAATTTGAAACCGTCATATATCAACTTCCCTCTGGCCGGTGCGTATCAAACTCATATCTCTCCGGCGACAGCATAATGATGGCAATCACGAAGGGCGGCATGAGGATTCCGAAGGAATCCATCGCCATACTCTTCAGCCAACTGACAGGGCAAGATCTCCAACCCGGAGATCCAGTGCCACTGAACATTCCCGTTCGATCCGAGGTCGCCTACACGATCTTAAGGGCGAACCTGTCAAGCTGGCGTTTCGGGTCATTGCTTCTGGAAACCCGGAGGAACTACGTGAAGTTTGTTCGCGAATTTCTTTCTGCGATGCCTGGGAGGACGATTGTCCTGACACTGTCCGCGCGGAACTTGCCAGCCGGGGAGCTATTGAGCCGCCCTAGGAAACTTGGAAAGTTTCCTGAGCTTCTGACGGAAAGAATGCTGCAAAAGATCAACGCGCAAGCAGATCATTCGATAAAAATCATCGGGGATGAAGGCCTACCAGTCCGTATAGCGCCTATCAAAATAGCCGACACTTGGCCGCCGGGGGCCCGGGAGGGCTTAAATCGTTACTATCCATCAACCTCTCTGCATGCAAAGGTTGCGTCGGAATTGCATCGGGTTATCAACGGTTAATGTTGATAGACTGACTGCGACGTGTGCGAGAATTTGGTGACGTGGGACATCAGCAGTGCAGCAGCGGTGATCGCCTTCACTCCATATTTCCACGCTTTCTGGCGAAATATCGCGCCACCTCGACATCGCCTCTGATGAAATTGATGCGGCGCGCATTCGGATCCGTCCAGAACCGATCGTAGTCCCGCGGCTCCTTTCCATGCCGTTCGGCAAAGCGTGCAGCCACTGACCTGCCTGCACTCTGCTTGCCCTCTGCGGCCCTGGTCTCGATAGGCTCGAAATAAGACCGCACGGCACTCTCCCGCAGCTGCGGCGCGAAGTGGCTGTATGTCATCATCACTGTTTCCGGGCCGTTGTGTCCGAGCTGCTCCGCTACGACACCCATGGCAACTCCAGCTTCGACGAGGCGGCTGGCATAGGTGTGACGCAGACCATGAAAGGTGAAGTCATCCGCGAGATTTGCGCGCGCAACCGCCCGCTTGAAGCGTCCGGCGAACTGAGCCGAGTAGCTTCGTCCGGTGGTGGTGTCGAAAACGAACTCCTCCTCCCGCTTTCCCTCGATCAGGTCGAGGAAGAAACCCATCCCGTCTTCCGACAGGAAAACGAAGCGGGGCCTGTACGTCTTCACCGGGCAGACGTAGATCCCGAAGCCGTCTTTCGCGACATCCTTGACCTGTATCTTCAGGAGCTCGGAGGCTCTGCAGCCGGTGTAGAGCGCTCCACGAACCAGGTTGGCGAGGCTCGGATCGCAGGCGTCTATCAGGGCCCTGACTTCGGGACGGGTCAGGTAGAGCAAGCGGCGACGCTTCACATAGGGCACGAAGCGTAAACCTCGCCAAGCCCGCTCATCGTCGATCTTTCCGTCCTCCCAAGCCATCCGTAGAGCGCTTCGCAAGAGCCCGATCAACATGTTCAGGGTACGCTTGCGTTTTGACAGGGTGACTTCGTCCAGGTCCGCCAGTGATACCCGGGTTTTCGGCGGGACAGAGCCGTTCGCTGCAGGTACCTCGAAGAACGCCTCGATGAATTCCCTGAGCCGTTCGCGCGTCATTTCCGCTGCGGGTAGCTGGCCCAGATGCGGTAGGAGATAATAATTACAGCGGGTTCGAACGCCGAGGTAGTGGGACCACGCGCAAGCGATCCTCACCCATTCCGCATAATCGGCCAGCGCATGGCCTACGGTGTAAACGTTACCCCACGGACAGTATAAGAGATCAAAGCGTCTCTCGAGGTCGCGGGCCTCTGCCGCTATCGAGACGATCGCAGGGTCACTCAGTGCCGCAAGCGCCTTTTCAAGAGCTTGCTCATAGCACAGGCCACCGGTTCCGGCATTTGAGAAGCCTGCGACCGGACCCAGAGGGAACCGCTTGTAGTCGCCGTTCGGCAGGCGGTAGCGCGCCACCCAGTAAGCCTTGTCCAGCTCCGGACGACGCATGCCGATACCGCGGTTGACCTTGAGAGGATGCCAATACGGCGCTTCGCGGGGCGGATGGCTACGGCGCTTTTCATCGGTGGAAAGATCGTAAATGCGGAGCGTCTTCATTTCAGACGCTTCGGATCAGTAGTGATCGCGGAGTAACTCCCAGTGCATCCGCAATCGCGTCGATCCTGTCGACACGGACCCTAGCGGAGCCCTGTTCGTAGGCGGCCAGCAATCGGGCAGGGATCTCTGCCTTTTTCGCTACTTCATCGATGCAAAGGTTTTTGCGCCTTCGGTGCAGGCGGATCGTTCTTCCGATCGAAGCGTCGTCAAGGAAGAACTCTTGCCTCTTACCAAAAACTTGCACGGACGCACCTCGCTGTTACCCCGAAACAGCATGCTTGACGATGGGTTAACAGAAGGTTAACGGGCGTAATTCCCGCCTTATACTTTCAAAATTCATAGTGTATAATTTACCCTTAGATCTTAGTCAGAGCTTGAGTGGGTAGTATCAAATGCTGGAGAAAATGTTTGGTGTGAAGATCTTCAAGCGCCGCCGTTCGGCTGACCCAATCCATTTTCTACACATAGGCAAATGTGCCGGGTCCCAGATAGCGCTACTGTCTAGGCAGATAAATCAAATTGAGGGCAAGAGGCTTATGGTTAAACACTAGCATGATGTATTTCTTAGAAATATACCGAGTAATGCAAGATATTTCTTTAGTATAAGGAGTCCTATAGATCGATTCTATAGTGGATTCTATTCTCGAAAGAGAATGGGAAGGCCTCGCTTGACAAGCAAATGGTCAGAGTATGACAAATATGCCTTCACAATATTTCCAGAGGCCAATGACTTGGCTGAAGCTCTATTTGAAAGCAGCGCTCGGGGCCGTGATGCAGTAGCCGCGATCAAGTCGATACGCCATACGGCCCAAAATCAAGTGGATTGGTTCTATAACAGAGGCTCTTTTCTTCAAGTGCGCCCACCAGTATGGATCATTAGACAAGAGAAATTTGAAGAAGATTTTTACCAATTTCTAGACAAAGCTGGCCTTCATCACCTGAAAAACCGGATAGAGATTGAAACAGATCCCGTCCGCGCTCATGTCGGTTCATATAGCGAGTCTCCAAAACTTACCGAGAAGGCAATTGACAATCTAAGGTGCTGGTACTGTCAGGATATTTGTTTCTATGATATGTGCGAAAACTGGTTAAGTTCGCAATTGTAATCTTGAGCTAAACTTAAGTCTCCCGATAGAGCATCTGCCTTCTCTCTCCGGCTCCACGTTATTCCACTTTACCACCTGGCGGCATTGCTAGTTTACATCTGCATGTGGCGGGTGCCGCTGCCGCGGTGAAACATGCGGGTTGGCGCCCTAGCTTGCCCGGGCGCCTGCCCTGAACTCGTGTTCTAGTTCCAATCATGCGGCCTGCACTATCTCGGAGATCTGCGGACAGAGTAGGGTAGGTCATGACGGTCAGCAAATCGAAAAGGGAGGCGGGGGCAAGAAAACGCATGCTATAAGCCTAGTGGTGCCGATCCCGCCTTATAATCCCATGGCATCTGACCTGAGCCTCACCTTGTTTCCTGTTACTCGGGAAGTCGGCGGGTTGTTTGGGCCGACTGACCTGAGCCCCGCATCTTCTTCTAGTTTGAGGTAGGATCCGCTCCAAACGACGAGACGGACGATGAAGCGGTCAATGTTCAGCGAGGAGCAGATCATCGCGATGCTGAAGGAGCAGGAGGCCGGGATGCCCACGGCTGATGTCTGCCGCAAGCACGGTGTGAGTTCTGCGACCTTGTACAAGTACAAGGCGAAGTATGGCGGGCTCGAAGTTTCGGATGCCCGGCGGCTGAGGACGCTCGAGGAGGAGAACGGCAAACTCAAGAAGCTCTTGGCCGAGGCGATGCTCGACAACGCCATCCTGAAGGATGTCGCGGCAAAGAATGGTAGCGCCCGGTGTGAAGCGGGAGGCGGTGGCGCATGTCGTGGCGGTCCACGGAGTGAGCCAGCGCCGGGCGTGCCAGGCCCTGGCTGTGGATCGGTCGAGCGTGCGCTATCGCAGCGTCCGCCCTGACGATGCCGAGGTAAGGAAGGCTATGAAGGCTGTTGCGGCCGAGCGACGCCGTTTCGGCTACAGGCGCATCCACGTCATGCTGGAGCGGCAGGGGATCGTGATGAACCTCAAGAAGCTCAGGCGGCTCTACCGCGAGGAGAAGTGTCAATCGGCACGCAATCTTGACCCCCTATCGGCGTCCAAAAATGACCCCCTTGGGGCGCACGGTAGCTGGCCCGATGCGGTGTAGCCCCCATACAGCGCAGCCGTATCGGGCCAGCGTGGGTGTCGGTCATTCTCGGGTCTTGAAGCGCCAGCTCTCGTTGCCGGTTTCGACGATGTCACAGTGATGGGTCAGGCGGTCGAGCAGCGCAGTGGTCATCTTCGCGTCGCCGAAGACCGAAGGCCATTCCCCGAAGTCGAGATTGGTCGTCACGATGATCGAGGTGCGCTCATAGAGTCGGCTGATGAGATGGAACAGCAGTTGGCCGCCGGTCTGAGCGAAGGGGAGATAGCCGAGTTCGTCGAGGATCAGGAAGTCGAGGCGGCACAGCAGGTCTGCGGTGCGCCCCTGTCGATCGGCACGGGCTTCGGCATCGAGCTTGTTCACCAGGTCCACGACGTTGAAGAAGCGCCCTCGCTTGCCGCGCCGGATGCAGGCCCGGGCGATGCTGACGGCAAGGTGGGATTTGCCGGTCCCAGTGCCGCCGATGAGGACGACGTTACGCTGATGCCCAAGGAACTCCCTGGCGGCCAGATCGCGCACCAGCGTCTCGTTGACCGGCGTTTCCTCGAAGCTGAACTCGTCGATCTCTTTCGCCAGCGGCAGCTTTGCGATCGTCATCTGGTATTTGATCGAGCGCGCCTGCTTCTCGCTGATCTCGGCGTTCAGCAGGTCGCCGACGATCTGTTGCGGTTCGTGCTGACGCTTTACCGCCGTGGTGATGATCTCATCGTAGGCGGCCTTCATGCCGTAGAGCTTCAGCTGGCTCATCGCGTCCAGCACCTGTGATCTTTCCATGGTTGGGTCTCCTGAGGCTGTCGTAGCGTTTGCAATCGGCCACGGGCTCGCAGGTCAGTCGCAATGCGGCCGGCGTATCGATGGTCAGTGGCGGGGTCGGCTCCCGATGTCGGGCCAGGATGTTGATGACGACCGAGGCCGCGGGAACCCCTTCGTTCAGGGCCTCGGCACAGGCAGCGTCCACCGCATCCAGTCCATCGATTGGGATCATGCTCAGGATCTGGACCATCTGTCGGTCGCCGTTCGGGACCTTGCCAAGCTTGCGCTGCACGCGCCTGATCGATGGCGGCAGGTCCCAGTCCTTGAAGGGCGCGCCATTCTGGAGGGCACCGGGCTTGCGAGCCAGAACCGGAATGTAGTGCAACGGGTCGTAGATGGCCTTGTCGCGCCCGAAGGCTCGGGCGTGCTGCCCCACGATCTTGCCGTCCTGCCAGAACTCGACCCGCTCGGCATAGGCACGGATCTCGACAGGTCGACCAACGGCGCGGCCATCCACGGAGTAGCGGTTCTTGTCGAACCGGACGAGACAGGTCTTCGAGACCGACGCCGGCACGGCATGGAAGCCGTCGAACGGGCCGACGTAGGGCACAAGACTCGCGCGCTCTTCCTGGAACACCTCCCAGATCGTTCGATCCCGAAGCTCCTGATGCGGACTGGCCTTGGCCCAGGCAACGCAGCGATCCTCGAGCCAGGCGTTGAGCTCGGCGTAGCTCTTGAACTTCGGCCGGGGCACGAAGAACCGCCGTCGGACAACGCCAACCTGGTTCTCGACCTGTCCCTTCTCCCAGCCGGATGCCGGGGTGCAGGCGACGGGATCGACAAGGTAATGCCCGCACATCTGCTGGAACCGGCGGTTGTAGGCGCGGTCGCGGCCGACGAAGATCGTGTCTACTGCGGTCTTCATGTTGTCGTAGATGCCCCGCGCGCAGGCTCCACCGAAGAAGGCGAAGGCCTTATCGTGCGCATCAAACACCATCTCCTGCGTCTCGCGCGGATAGGCCCGCACGAACAGCATCCGGCTGTGGCAGAGGCGGACGTGCGCCACCTTTACCGTGGTCGTCGCGCCGTCGATCACTACGATCTCGTGGCTCCAGTCGAACTGGTAGGCCTCTCCCGGATCGAAGCTCAGCGGCACATAGGCGGCGGCAGACGCCTCCTCTTCCTCCTTGGACCACGTCGCCGCGTATCGCCGGACCGCATCATAGCCACCATCATATCCTCGAACCCGGAGTTCCTCGAAGATGCGGATGCGGGTCAGTCGCTCGCGCTTGGGCTTCCGCGCGTTCACCGCCAGCATCTCGTCGAGCATGTCTTTCCAGGGCCCGATCTTCGGCAACGGCTGAATGGTCCGCTCGTAGGTGAGTTCCGTCGCACCGGACCGGATCACCTTGCGCACCGTGTTCCGCGATACCCGCAGCTCCCGGCAGATCTGCTTGATCGACTTCTTGTCCTGAAAATACGCCCGCCGGATCTTCGCTATCGTCTCCACGACCAACATCCCACACTGTGCTCCCCGATGACCTCGGGGGCATCATCCACATCAGTGTAAGGGGGGCATTTTTGGACGCCGATCACCCCGCTACGGGGTCAAAATTGCACGCCTGTTCACAGCCTCGGGCTGAATTCTCTTGTGAAAGCTATCATCGGCACTATGGCGGGGTGCTGTGTTGTCCAACGCGAAACGAATTTTCACACAGTGGCATCTGAAAGTCCAAATCCAAGCGAATAGGCATTCTCGGAACGCTACCCATCTGATCAAGGCCGTCGCCTGCAAGGCGGTTTAGGTGTTCAGTATGCTCTCCATCCAAAGCTTCAAACCAGTCCGGATTGAAAAAAACGTTCTCAACATGCTTCACCACCAACTGGAGGCACGCTGATGCCCGTTCCTCTTCCGCCAGTGCCCAAAGTTGCTCAGCAATAACCTTCCCAGGAGCGCCGTCGCGACTAATCCAAGAGACACAGATCATCGCTCTTTCTTCGCCAGCGAACGAGGAAAAAAATACCTGGTCCAGAACCTCGTCGACGTATCCATCTTGGAGTTTCCCACCATAGAGGTCGGTGAAAGGCGACCACGCTCCAGCAAACATGAATGGCAGGGACGCCGCAGATTCGAAGACTACGGAACTGAGTGCATCAGGCCGTGAATCGACCACCGCTTTGGTCAACACATCATATGTCGCCTTTAGCTCGCGTCGTGCAGCCTCGTTGCTTACGTCGATTTTATCAAGCATCCTTTGCAGCATGACCTGCTCGAAAGTTCCAAAGCCTTTATCGGCGCTGCGCAGGGTTTCACGCAGGTGACTTCCGGCATCCTTCCCATAGAGTTCCCGGCTCATTGTGCGGTATGCTACAGTTAGGCATTGTTCAGGACGACCGGCAAATGCTTCATTCTCGATGCACGAGAAGAGCTCTCGGTCATGCTTGTTGCAAAAACCTTGGAAGACCGATGCATCCCTGATCCCGATCTTCTTCAAAGATAACTTACCGCCGTTCTTTTTCATGTCCGGAATGTTCGCAGCATATTGTAGGACATGTCCATGTTTGGCTATTTTTGAGAGGTTAGAACCGCGTGAGACGGTGTGGGCTCTTATCACACTTCCCTCGCAATCACCCAAGCCTACGCCTCGCGCGCAACACTTCTTCTGAGAAAAAGCCTTTCGGATTACATCAACAGCTGCCCAAGGATTTTCCTTCGCTTGCGCAACCCGACCAAGATGGCATTTCTTATACTTCTTGCCAGACCCGCACCAGCACGGGGCATTTCGGTCTCGTCCTTTCATAATACACTTCTCATCTCAACACAGGGCCTTAGTAGTCAGTGATGGAAATTTCTCGGATCTCGCGAGCTCATCTCGTTCAGGTTACACCCGCTCATGAAATACTTGGCATTGGCCAATTTTGACATGATGCTACTTTTCGATGCGCTTCTTTCGGATGGCCTAGTCGAAAGCCTCTGCGACCACGAACCGTCTGAACGCATATCGCATCACGATCGTTGCCAGTAACCCAATTGACATCAGTGTTAACCAACTGGCCACACCCGCCAGGATCAACGTCGTTCCTAGCGTCATGAACGCAAAGGCTCCAACGCCAAGCGCCATCGACACGCCGAAGAGGATGATGACCGTCTTAACTATGAATTCGATCAAAGCACGACCGAGGAATTCGAAGTCCGCCCGCCCCATCGGTACGAGCTTTGCCGGGAACAGCAAGAAAATCGTGTTCTCGACCGCGTAAATGAGGAGGGTCACCGGGAGCGCGAGCATTCCCAGCGCCACGGCAATGGGGGCGGTGACACTGTCTTCGAAGGTCAGCGCGCTGACGATCATCATGAGCGCTACGACATAGGCCAGGAGCACCTGAACCACGAGTTGACCGGCGCAGATGCGCCACGGTGCGATCGGCAGCATCTTGTATGTTTCCATCCGGCCGAGGTCGCCGCGAAAGTCGCATATCAACGTGCGCGGAAGGATGAATAAGAAGAAGAAGAGGATAATCGCCAAGGCTCGGTCATCCGTGAGCGGTATGCCGACCACTGAAGCAAGAGGTGCCGCGCAGGCGGCGATGACCATGAATACGGCGATGACCTTCGACGAGTTGCGGACCGCCTTGATGGCTTGGCGCCAGGCGATCGGCCCCATGCCTCCCAGCGTGGGGGCCGTTCGGATCGAGCGAACCTCGACGCGCTCGGTGGCCCAGAACGACCCCCCCTGCTTCATACGCTCCCAGCGGTCGCTCAGTCGGGTGCTTTCGCTCAGCGAGCGCTCGGACGTGCGACCGTCTAGCAGGATCACCGCCCACAGCAGCGCGGCGTTGACGAGGACCGCGATAGTCGCCCAAAAGGCCAGATGCGGAAAAAGATTTTTCGCCAGAAAGAGTTCGGTGAAAACGATGTAGGGCATCAGGATGATGGTACCGATCAGCGAGTGGCGCGCGTCCGACAGAAGGTCGAAGACGGTGCGGTCGGGGACGGTCCAGGCGTGGATCAAGGCAACGACCGCAATTACGACGACCATCGCAGTTGCGGGCCACTTTATCCGCGCAAGCCGATTGCCTTCGAACGCCTGCCAAGCCATGCCAGCCGCCGCGCTGTTCAACTGAACAAACAAGAGCGTCAGAAGCGTGGCGGTAAAGGCAGAAAGGCCTGACCCCGTTTGCGCTTGCGCGAAGGGTGCGACGAGTGCAGCGCTCAGGGCGGCGCCGGCCGCATAGGCGATGAACTTGTATATGATCAGGTCGCGCCGGCTGAACGGTCCGACAAAGAGAAAATTGATCTCGGTCGGCGAAAAATGAAACGAAGGCCCCGTCGTCAGCAGCACCGTCAGCAGCGTCATCCCGAGCAGGCTGAGCGGCATGAATGTGTCTATTTGAGCGCGCATGGCCTTTGGATCGAGCTTTGCGACACCGAACAACTGCGCGTTCGGTGCCGGCCCCTCTGCTGCCATTAGCAGCCAGATGATCCCACCGAGCACAAGGAAGAACAGCGCGCCGCGCAGGCTTATTACCTGCATCAGGCGCAGGCGAAGCCCGCCGCGCATGCGCATTGCGAGAAGGCGAAGAAGCGCTGCGTCCATACCTCAGACGTTACCCATCGCTTTGCCTTGCGTGATCGTGAAATAGGCCGCTTCAAGGGCCGAGTTGCTGTCGGATTGACCGAATTCCGCAAGGACA
The DNA here is from genome assembly GCF_013093415.1 of Halovulum dunhuangense. Taxonomy (NCBI): domain Bacteria; kingdom Pseudomonadati; phylum Pseudomonadota; class Alphaproteobacteria; order Rhodobacterales; family Paracoccaceae; genus Halovulum; species Halovulum dunhuangense. The sequence continues at coordinate 31,790 of NZ_JABFBC010000007.1, read as the reverse complement.
TCGCTCATTGTGCCAAACCGGCGGCATTCGCCCAAGTTCAGCACCATGACATGCGTGCACAAGGTCTCGAACAGGCTCAGGAGATGAGAGCTTATGATGATGGCTGCGCCGTCGCGCGCGCGTTCACGTATCGCCTGCTGAATGCCGCGGATACCCTGGGGATCGAGCCCGGTCAGGGGTTCATCGAAAAGGATCGCTTTCGGGTTGTGCAAGAAGGCACAAGCGATGGCCACTTTCTGACGCATGCCGCGTGACAAGTTATGAACGAGCGTGTCGCGCTTTTGCGAAAGCTCGAATGACTCAAGAAGCGCTTCGGCACGTTTCTCAAAGTCTGCGACCTTGTAAGCGGCGGCTGTGAAGGCCAGGTGCTCCCAAACCGTCAAAGTGTCGAACAGCCGTGGATCGTCAGGAATATAACCAAGGTTTCGTTTGGCTGCGATGGGGGCTTTGACGATGTCATGGTTCGCGATCGAGAGGTGCCCGGATGTGGGTGGAACAATACCGCATAGGGCACGCAAGGTCGTCGTCTTACCCGCCCCATTCGGCCCAACCAGTCCAAGGATTTGGCCGGGCGCTACCGTGAAGCTTAAATCCTTGACGGCCGCGAAACCGTTGTAGTGCTTGCTGAAGTTCGTGACTGTGATCATCGCTGTTTGCTCGATAGGCGGTGCACCGCAACATTAACCGCCTGGTGTGGTTTCCAACACTGCTAATGTGGGGATCGAGTTGCCGTACCACCGCATATCGGCAGACGACCCACTCTGACAAATTGCTCGGCCTGCACCTGCGTCCTGCTTGGAAGGGGGCCGAGGGATGAAAGGACTGACGGAGTTGTCGGGCAGATGTCAGTTTCGCGCTATCTGCTACTGGACAGCGAGAAGGTGCGCGAGGGTCTGAAGGAGATCCTGCTCGGGCCGGGACGCCTGTGGGAAGTCTTGCAGGGAGTTGGAGCCAGTCACTAAGGGCGGAAAGCCGCCTGATGGCGGTGCGGCGCAGCAGCTGCAGCAATCTTGGAATAGCGGTCGTTCGCACGGGTCTCAGCGAGATGTCTGAACATGAGCGTCGATGACCTTCGCATCAGTGGAAACTGGCCAGACTCTGATGAAGGCTGAGCTGATCGTCTCCCCGCTCAGATTCTTTCGCAGAGCGGTGCGGGCGGACAGCTTGGTTTCACTTGCTCATGGGCTTTGGGTCGAGACGCGCCAGCAGAACTTCGATGTCCCAACGATCCTTTTCTGTCTCCTGCGTGATCGCGATTTGGCGCTCCATTGGCGCGCGCTTGCGGAGATCCTCGATCAGCGCCAGCAGTTCGTCGCGCAGCGCCGCCAAGGTCGATGGTGCGCACAAGCTCATGTTGGCTGAGGGGTTGGCCTGGGCATGTGCCTTCCCCGCCGGACCGACAAAGACGAGGCCGAGAATGGTGTGGTCGGGATAGGTCTGCGCCATCCATTCGAGATGGTCATGTCCCTGCGAAACGTCTTTCTTGAAGTAGGTTGCCGGATCATTCTTGTCGGTCTTCAGTTCGAACCCGAGCTGGCGCTGCTTCGCGTCATCGCACCACAGTACGTCGGGTCCGGTGTGTCCGTCATTGTCGGGTCTTGTCGCGGTAAAGCCGAGTAGCTCGCCAAGCACACGGACACCGGCTTCCGCCTGCCTGGGATCGCCGTCGTCGATGAGCGCGAGCGCACACGCAAGTTTTTCTACCTCGGCTTCGAACTTGTTTCCGTGGCTAAAGCGCAGCAGGCCATGCAGCGAGCGACCGAAGGCGTTCATCTCGGGAATTGTCTTGTCGCCGGCCATGGGCGTCGGGCGCGGCAAGGTCATGTGATTGCCTAGACGACGCATGGCGAGTCCATAGGCTCCACGCGCGGCATCCTTGTCGCCTTCGCGTTCGAAGGCGGCGCCGAGCCACAATGCATGCCATCCTCCGAGCGGCGTATCGTGCTGCGCTGTTGTGTCAACGGTCTTCTCCAACTCGCGCCGAGCGTTCGTCGGATCATCGTGCCACATCGCCGCAGCGTATTTGGCTTCGCTTAGCGCCGCAGCAACCATATAGGGCTCGGCCGCATTGTGCCTGGCGAGTTGGTCTTCGTCGAGTTCAGCGAGCTTTACCTCGCGCTGGTAATAATCCAGCCAGCCGATGTCTCGCCCTAGCACCAGCTCGATCAGTGCGATTGCCTGCTTGTCGCTATCGATGCCGAACGCTTCCTGCACCTCGCGCCCGATCAGAACCTGCTTCTGCAGGAGCGGCGGCAGCAGCGCGAGATTGCGGTCGTTGCCGAGCCATTTGTCGAGATCGTCACCTTGGACGAGAAACGCGCCATAGTCGTTGCGACCACGATTTATACGCCCGAAAAGCTGCGCGAGCCGGTTGGCGACGCGCACGGCATGGACGTTGTTCATTCGCAGAAACTCCCACTGGTATCGTTCTAGCAGCGAGGTTCCCGAAGGTAGGCCTTCCATGATCATGACTCGGCAGGTGTCGTGCGGCAGATCTATGCCGTCGACACGCGACACCAGCGTGAAGGCGCCATCATCGGCCTTGCGGAATGCAGCGAGCTGCTCCGAAAAATTCTCTCGCCCAGGCGGCTCCGCCACCTTCGCCCAGGATTTGGCGCGCTCATAGTCCGGGACCGCGATCACCACCTTCTGAGACTCGACCAGCTTTTCCGCGAAATCCGGGCCGAAGCCGCCTTTCACCTTGCGCCCGCAGACGATCAGCCGCTCGCCGTTGCCGGCGTCGTTCGACGGCGTGATCGTGACATCCGGTTTGCGGCCGAACGCGCGGATGAAATCTGTCTGGCTCTGCAGCGTCGCAGAGAGGTAAACGCGCCGGACTTTCTGCTGGAAGATGTCGAGTGCCAACGATGGCAGGAAAGGCGGCGTCAGCTCGAACGCTCCGCGGGTGAACACCGCGGCACAGGCATTAATCCTGTCCTCGAGCCAGGCGAACGGATAGGTCAGATCGTTATGATCCTTGATACCGTGCCTCAGCAGGATCTCGAGCAGGCGCTCGCTCCGCTCGTAAAGGCCATGCGGCGCGACGAACGCGGTCGAATGCCTGGACAAATCAAGCGCGTCGCGGAATCGCCCTGCGATGCGGAGCTCCTGAAAATGCGGCTTGAACAGTGCCGCGATCTCCTTGAACAGTTCCTCATGGTCATAGAGGTCAACGCGCAGCGTGAACGCGTCGCGCAGCAGGCTCTCGGCGACATGCGCGTCGTCCAAGATGATCGCCTTCGGGAAGAATCGGTTGCGCAGTGCGCTGTGCCCGTTGAACAGCGCCGCATAGGTCGTGATGCAGAACGCCTTGCCGGTCTCAAACAGGTCGTTCGAGAATTCGCGGCGTACGCGAACCGAATGGTCGATGCCGATGCGATCAGCTTCCTCCGACGTCTGCCGCACTAGATCAATCGTCGAACAGACATAGAGAACGTTCTGCAAACCCTCATTAATGAGGCTTTGCGCAATCAAAAGCCCGACGATCGTTTTGCCCGCGCCGGTGTTGAGCGAGACCAGAACATCTTGCCTAGCGCGGGCGGTATGCCACTCGGTGAGCGCCTTGTCTTGGCCGCGCCACAGATCGTTAAACGTCCCGGACAAGCTCGGCAGTGTCTCGAAGATCCGGATCGGATCAATTGGTGCCTGTGATTTCTTTGCGCTACCAAGCTTAGAAAAGTCCATCAGAAAACCTCTTCTGTGAGTTGCAAAGATGAAGCGCAATCGGCCTATGGCCAATAAATTTATTGTCCGTCGCCTCGAAAAACGTGGGAATCATGCAGATGCCTAGGCGTACAACTGCGCCAACCCAGCTTAGCCTTGACTGAGTGCATGGCGACTTTTCTGCAGCGCTCCGTGATTGGTAGCTTTGGGGCTATGCTGCGAGGCGGCAGGTCGAGAAATTGTAGGCAGGTATGGGCCGAAATGGCGAGAGGCACCCTAGAGTGCCCCTCCTGTCTCCCGGCGGGGCTCGAACCCGCGACCTCCAGTTGCTTACACCGGCGCTCTATCCAGCTGAGCTACGAAAGTTCAGTCGACTATCGTGTACAACCTGCGCTTAAGACTTCAAGAGACTATGAAGGATTTCTGAACGTCCGCTTTGCCAAGGCAGCGCCTCGGCAGGATGCGACCTGCGAGTGACCGCACTGGGCCGCCAAGATCACGCTCCCTCACCGCCCCCGCATTCGCCGCACCTTCCCGCTTGACGCCCCCATCCCAAATGCCTAAACACCGCCTCGGCTTCGGCGGAGTAGCTCAGTTGGTTAGAGCAGCGGAATCATAATCCACCAAGGCCGAACAAAAATCCCATCATATGCCAGCCAAGTATAAGAAACGAGATCTCGATTGATGCGTGGGTACTGCTGCACGCCGAGTGAATTTCAAAGGGCGGCCTGAATTTTGCATACCCAGCAGATCTTGGACTGACGCACTGCCGGGACGATGCGCCATTCTACTGCCCGCCGTTAAGCTGTCAGCGTATCCGCGATCTCGACCGTCGATCCTGCGCGGCATTGCCGCCTGCACCGTGCCGGCCCCAAGCTCGGCCTTGACTTGTACAGGATTCTGCGCACATCTGCCGGTGAGGCAAGGAGGCTTCCATGGATGTGATGACCTATACCGATGCGCGCGCATCCCTGAAGGATGTGATGGATCGCGTGATCAACGATCACGTCGAGGTCGTCGTGACCCGCAAGAAGCGTGAGGCGGTCGTCGTGATCTCGCTCGATGAATACAATTCCATCCAGGAGACCCTACATCTTCAGAAGAGCCCCGAGAACGTGCGGCGCTTGCATGCATCCATTGCGCAGCTGAACGCGGGCGGGGGCAGCGAGCGCGAAGTCGACCTTTGAAGCTGGTCTTCTCCGACCAGGCTTGGGACGACTATCTCTGGTGGCAGTCTCCGGGCAACGAGAAGGGCCTCGATCGGGTCAACGAGCTCATCAAGGGAACGAAGCGCACCCCCTTCAAGGGCACCGGAAAGCCAGAACCGCTGAAAGGCGACCTCACCGGGTGGTGGTCGCGCCGGATTACCGGTGAACACCGTTTTGTCTATCGCGTCAGCGGCAAGGGCGCCGCGCAGAGCCTCGAGATCGCCCAGCTGCGCTATCACTATTGACGCCCCAGCTGGGTGCTTGGCCCGCAGGGCGTGCAAGGTGCCGGTCGGATGGTCGCCCGGCTAATTCTCTGCATGAGAGCGCCAAGTATAAGAAAAGGGCCCCCGAAGGAGCCCTTGATCTGCCAAGCCGCCGGTCAGCTTTTCACGCGGCCATCAGGTCGCGCTCCATCTTCTCGAACAGCGCCACGTCCTCCTCCGGGCTCTCGAACAGGTGACCGTAGACATCCATCGTCATGGTGATCGAGGAGTGCCCGAGGATCGCCTGCACCTTCTTCGCGGGCCAGCCCTGCTCGATGAAGAGGGATGCGGCCGCATGGCGGAGCGCGTGAAAGCCGAAGCGCGGCTTGCCGTCCTCGTCGACGATCCCGTTGTCGACCAGGAGCGGCTTGAACACCCGCTGGTAGATGTTCGAATGGTTCTCGATCCGTCCAGCTCCATTCGGGAAGACAAGGTTGTCGGGCCCGGGAGGGCAGATAGCCTTCCAGGCGCTCAGCTCCTTCACCACGCTCGGTGCCATCGGGATGACGCGCTTGCTGGTGCGGCTCTTGGGCTTGCCGAGTTCGTTGAAGCGGTCCGCGCGCTGGACCACCTCAATCACCCGGCGGTCGAAATCGACCTGGTCCCAGGAAAGCCCCCGCAGCTCGGACATGCGCATGCCGGTGAAGATCGCCGTCACGATGAAGGGGCGGTGACGCTCGGGGGCGGCGGTGATCATCCTGCGGATCTCGTCCTTGGTCGGGATCACCCGCTCGGCCTCCTCCCGGCGGTTGCGCTTCATCTTCACGTCGCTGGCCACGTTGTGCGGGATCCATTCGCGCTCGACCGCCTCGGCGAGCATCGCGCGCAGACTGGCGAGCACCTTCTTGGTCATGGACCGGGAGACCCCGTCGTCCTGCAGCTCGTCGATGAAGTCGCGCACCTCCGCTCGGGTCAGCTCCGCGACCAGCAGACTTCCGATCTTCTTGTCGATGTGGTGGTCGAAATGCCCGCGATAGCTGCGCAGCGTCGCGCGCTCGAGCCCGTTGCGCTCGCAGGTCTTCAGCCAGGCCTGTGCTGCGTCGCGGATGGTCTTGTCGGTCCTGCTCATGGTGTCCTCGTGTCTGTTCGATGCTGCATCTATTATACGACATGTGCAGAGCGCCGTCGGGCGCTTTCCCAAGCGGAAGCGCGGAAAAATCCCATTTATCAGCGTTCTAGCCGTGAAAGGTCGAACCAAGTCGCCTAGGCTGCCCGGTAGCGCGGAGGCGCAGGCTTTGTGGAGCGTGGAGCCTCGCCGTCGAGGTCTCTGGGCCGGCTCCGAAGAAGGCGATCGCCCGCTGGCGACGCCGGTGGGAACGCATCCAGAAATGCGTCCGGGGCCCGTTTTGCCCGGCATAACCCGAAAAATAGAAAATCGCTTCAATCCAGATAGATAGAGGGATTAAATGCGTCCTATCTGCGTTCTATCTACGTGCGATTTTGGCGTTTTTCTCTACGTAGAAGTTTGAGCGTCGGGGGTGCGGGCGGGTTCCTCCGGGGGCGCAAACGGCAGAGGGAGCGGGTGGCGTGGGCTGTGGCGCGGCAGTTCAACTGATGCGGTATCGGAAACAAAGCGGGGCTTCGGTGTGCAGGCAAAAGCGCGCCAGACTCTCTGGGAACTCGCGCGGCTGGCATCGTGAGTGCGGGGGTACGGACCCCTGCGCCCCAAGCTGGACGCCGCCATGGACAGACCCTCGAAGCATTTCGCAAGATAGGTCCCGGAGGGCGTCGAGCCAGCGGTCAGTGTGCGCCAGGCTCTCTGAGGGCGCGCGTGGCTGGTTCCGTGAGTGCGGGGGTACATACCCCTGCGCGCCAAGCTCGACGCCGCCACGGACACTCACTCGAAGCATTTCGCAAGACATGTCCCGGAGCGCGTCGGACCATCGACCAAAGTGCGCCAGGCTCTCTGAGAGCGCGCGTGGCTGGTTCCTTGCGTCAGGGGGTACGTACCCCTGCGCTCAATGCTGCACGCCGCCACGGACGCTCCTTTGACGCCTTTAGCAGAACCAACCCGGAGCGCATCGCGCCACCGCGCCTGCTTGGGCCCCGACGCACGAGGATCTGACTGTCGCGACTATCAAGAAGCGTCGTTAACGCACAACGAAAGGACGCGTCCCGATGACCAGAACCAGCCGCACCGCCGAATTCCTCGAGCGCGCGCTCGCCTTCTCCGGCCTCAGCCAGCGCGAGGTCGCCGCGCGGGCAGGCTTCGACAAGCCCAACATGATCTCCATGATGAAGACAGGCGAGACGCGGGTGCCGATCGAGCGGATCCCCGCCCTCGCGCGTGCCTGTGGCGTCGACCCGGTGCCCTTCCTGCGGACCGCGTTGCGCGAGTACCAGCCCGAGACGTGGCGCGTGCTCGTGAGCTATCTCGGCCAGCCGCTGACCCGGGACGAGGAGGTGCTGATCGACGCCTATGACGAGGCGCGCGAGGGGCGCGACCTCGATCTCAGCCCGGCCATGCGCGACGCCCTCGTCGTGCTCTTCCGCGAGCTCTTCGAGATGAAGGAGACCCATGCCGGCTTCCCCAGGGAGTGAGGCCTGACCACCGCCGGCGTGGGTCTGGGGTGTCGTTCGCCATCGACCGTGCACCCTGATCCATGTTGGCGGGAGCCTGCCCCCACTAGGGGCTGTCGGCTCCGAGGCCGTCATGACGCGGCGAAAAACCGGGGTTGGCGACCCGTGTCTCAGCATCTCCATCAAGTCAGCGCTGACGTGGTTTTTCCGCCGCAGTTTGACTGTCACGCTGGCACATCCCTGCCGGCCTCACCGAACCTCCAAAGCGTGGTATACCCCAGGCTGACAAGGCCCGGTGCTTGCGCACACTGTACGATTTTCGACGCCTCAGCCCCATGGTTCGGGACGCGCCTTAGTAACTTTATAAAGATGAATTCATTCCTGCCTTCATTTTTGGCTGTCAGGTGACAGACGGTTACATCCAGACAGAAGCGTCCAGTGTCCAGGCATACAGAGTCCGAGGGAGAGGAAGACAGGCAGTGAAGACGAGCTGCGTCACCGTTCATTGCTCTTCCTCTGTCTTTGTCCTTGTTTCTCCCCCCCCTATTGAGGTCGCGTCAAACCCGGACGATGGATCGCGCATCTTCTCCCCCAGCGCGGTTCCTGCTCAGCTCAAGCCTGATCCATCTGGGCGTCCTGTTGGCCCTTCCAGGTCGTTGAGAGCCGGTCGAGCGTCTTTCTCGCTCTCTCGTTCAGTTCGGTGAATTTGTTGAACCGCTTCTCGGGCACCGACGGGAGCATCGAGTGGTTCATCAGGTCCATGTCATACTTGCGCGCACGTCTGTTGAAGGCGCGCCGCTGTTCCTTCTCGGCCCACTGGTACATGGCGAGCCCGAACACACCCGCTTTCCGGAATGCTGTCTCGTACCTGGGAACCCGGATCGCCTGTACCAGCTGTTCAACGTTCACCGGCTCCGGCCCGGCATAGACCATCGTCGGGATGTAGAACCGGAAGAAGCGCTTCCTGATCTTCTTGATGGCCGCGGGAAGATCATCGAGCCTGGATACCCGCAGCTCATCCAGCGCCGGTCCTCGCAGCGTGATCTCCATCCGAGCGCGCCGCTCCCCTTCGTCGAGAACGGTTCTGGTTCCCGCCGCACGCTTCTGATTGTCGATGACCTTGTGCATGATCCGGAAGCTCACGCCTGGATGGTCCCCTGTCATAGCGGCTGCGTCCCGCGCCCCGTAGTAGATCGTTCCGTTGGCTTTGGGCCGATTGTAGTTTTTTAGCTCTAGGGCTGCATCGCGTATCGGATCCACCCCGAGCGGGACGCCGTAGCGCTCCGGTTGCTTCGCGTCGTCATGCGTCTTGTCCTCGGAGGGTATCGTCAGCAGGTGTCGCGTTTCCCTGCTGCCACCCCAGCAGCATCGCGGGAAGCTACCGAGGTCCCGCCAGTAATCGGCATCGGGCAGCAGGTGGCGCCACAGCAGCTCTGTCATCAGCCACCGGTCCGCATCGGACTCGTCGTTCGCATACCAGTCGACGCTGATCTCGATCTCCTCGATCGTTCCGGTGCAGCTGAGCCCCTTCTGCTCACCAAGCAACTTGATCAGCGTTTCGGTGAGCGTGCGCGTCGGCTGCTGGATCCTCGCGGTATGCGTATGACCCGAGCTGCCCGGGTGAGTGGGCTCGATCGACACGCTCACACCGATGGCCTCACGAAGGCGCGTCGAGAGCCTCGCGCGGTTCAGATGGCCGGCAGTTGTGAAGCCGATCCGGATGTAGTCCACCTCGGCACTTGCGGTGTAGCGGCTCAGGTCGAAGTCCGGGGTCAGGCGATAGCGCTCCGAGAACCAGGAGGCGTCCGACTTGGGGGGCTGCCAAAGATAGGTCAGGCTCAGATCTTCGGGGGGCGGGTCGCCGAACAGGTCCCGATAACTCTTGGTGTCGGCAAATTTGAGGGGTATTTCGAGCGACATCGGCTTCGATCGATAGGCGTAGTCGTATCGGTTGTTTCTGGATTGTCCGGAGTACATTGGTTGCTCGATCCTTTGGGGATTGCCCTTCTATAAGGCCCGGGTTGGGTGCGGCTGGCTGCAGCTTTGGGCGCATCATTGCCTGCAGCCACACCTTATGGTTGTACCGCTGACGTCTGGCGCATGACCCGCCCCAATACTGCCGCGGGCCTGGGCCGTGTTCCAACCGGAATGGCTGCGGCAGCTTTGCGGTAGCGCCTGCCCTGACCGTCGGCGTTGACCGACGGTCGGCGCGCGACCGGACAGCCTTTGGTTGGCGTGCTGCGTATCTGCCCGCAGAACCGCTCAGGTACGTGGAAGGCGCTCGAGTCGCCTGCTGTGTGCAGAGCGAACGAGCACGCCGTTACCGGACGCCTTCCAGCGAGATGCCTCGCGGTTGCCTGCGACCGCTCCGGTACGGGGGCGCCGACGGTCCGCCTCGGTCGATGCTTCATGCTCGCCTTGGCCGCCACCGGACCGCTTCCATGGACTGCGCCTTGGTTGACTGCATGGGCCGGATCCGGTGCGGGCATCATGCGTTGGCGGGCGTCCCACCACACCACCGTCACTCTGCCCGAGCCTGCCGGACGGCTCTGAGCAGCGCTTTCGACCGTCGTGCTGAAGCGGTCCGATACCGGCACGGATCTGAGTCGGGTGCTCTGCCGGTCTGACCACGGGGCGTCCGTTACCGGACGCCTCCCAGCGCGCCATTCTATGCCGGCGATGCTCCGGGCCGCGATCACCGGACGGCTCCCAGGCGCGTGGTTCGGGTCTGGGCAGCTGGATCGCTCTGGTACTGCCATGGATCCGCAGCAGGCAGTCCATGGCGCGGCGGCCACTGGTGCCGCTGCCGGACCTGCAGTCCCAGCATCCATCGCTACGTCTCGACCGCGGATGCGCTCCAGCATGGACCTGCCATCCCAAGGTGATGCCCATGGCGTACACGTTGGGGCTGGTGCATCGGTGTTCGGATAGGGCGGCACGGCATGACCTCCGCGTTCGCGGCGAAGGCCGCGTCGGGTCTGTTGATCTGTCGGGGGCATCAGGTCTCGATTAGGCTGCGGCGCTGCTGCTGACGCGTGACGGCACGGTCGGACGGCATGACCGGAGCCGCACAGGTCGAAGGTCTTGGCATAGATGTCACGCAGCCACTCATCCTGCTTCCGTATGCCCTCGGGGGCCGGGGCTTATGCTGCCACGTCATGCCGCTGCTCCTGTCCGTTGCGAGCGCGAGCTATGTACTCCCGCAGCGCGTGTCCAGAGGGCGCCCGCGTGAATCCGTCTCCACACGCGCAGACTGCCATGGACCGATCCATGGGCAGCTGCCCGGGATTGGGGAAAGGCTCGTCTCCGCTCTCGAGCGGCATCAGTGGGAAGCGCGTGGGACGGAATCTGGAAGTCCTAGATGCGGCGGGGAAGCCATGCTGCCGGGTGTCGGCAATTCCGGGCGGCCTGGGGGTGGATCCTTATAGTTACGGACGGTCGGGCGGTGTCCGGAGATCCGGCTGTCCCAGGCTCAGGCCGCAGTGCACGCTGAGAGCCTCCAGGAGCGTCGCTGACGGCCGCTAGCGGCGTCCGGCATAGTGACATATACGCAACACGACTCGCGCCTCCTGCACCGGTCTCAGCGCGTCATCGTTATGGGCGGGTGTCACAGTGCGGCTGGTCGCGATGGTGCAGCCGGCAATGCCTGTACCGGGCCCGTGCCTATGCCGCTCCCGGTCAGGGCGTGGGGCCGCTCGGTTACGTCAGGGCCGACTGCGTGACTGGTCGTCACCAGCCCGCGGCTGCTCGGACCTATTGGACGTCTTCCATCCGCATCGGACCGGGCCATGCACTGCAAGCCGTCCGGTACCGGCGAGAGCCCCAGAAAGCCGCGCTGATGGCCGCTAGGGGTGCTGGGTGAGTGCTGATATGGGCAACACGGCTCGCGGCTCCTGCGCCGCTTTCAGCGCCTCTCAGGCCGGTCATCTGGCGTGGTGGGGTGCCCTGCTCCGGCGCCGCGCAGTCTGCTCGAGCTTAGGTGGCCGATCGGGGTGCTCCGCGGCCCAGTTACGGACATCCACCTGACCCATGCGCGGAGCGCCGCCAGTCCATGGTGTGCATTGACATGTACGGCGTTTGCCCGTACATGACGCGCATCAAGGAGGCCAGCCATGTTTGCCATTGGAACCGTCATCCCGACCCCGGGCAAGATGGAAGCGCGCAAGGAGGTGCGTATGCACCGCGCAGATGAGGAGCGCATCAGGGCGGCCGCGGCGGCGACCGGTCTGCAGGAGGCTGACTTCATCCGTCAGGCGGCCCTTCTGCGCGCCGAGGAGGTGGAGCGGCGCGTCTCTCTCTCCCTTTTGCCCGAGGACGCGTTCGGGGCCTTCAGGGCAGCAGTCGAGGCGCCCGCTCAGGTCTTGCCGGGGCTTGCACGCGCGGCGGAAGCCTCCAAGGGCATCCTGAAGGATGCGGGCTGAGGCCGCGGCGGACAGGCCTGCTCTGTCGATCAGCCGGTTCGACAAGGCATTCCATGACCGCACCGCGTTTTCCTGTGGCTACGGTCCCATTGATAATTTCCTGAAGTCGTCGCTCTCGGAGCAGGTGAAAGCGGGGATGGTCGCCGCCTGGATAGCAACCGCAGACGGGGATCCTGCGGTGCTCGGCTTCTATACGCTCGGCGCCATGGCAGTCCGGCCGGACCCGGGACCAAGGAGCTGGCAGAGGGCCAGAGTGCCCGACATCCCGGTGATCTACATTCGCGGGTTGGCCGTGCGGAAGGACATGCAGGGCAGGGGCCTCGGGACGGCTCTCCTTGTCGATGCCATGCGACGTTGTGTGCGCATCTCGTACCAGATGGGCGCCGCGGCCATCGTGCTCGACGTATTGGAGGATGGGAAGTTTGAAGATCGCTGGAACTTCTACGCCGAGCTTGGGTTCAAGCCCCTCGGTGATCCGGGCAACCCGCACCGCGTCTACTTTCCGATGGCAGATGTGCGCGCGACCCTGGGCTGACGGTCCCGGTCGAATTGGAGTAGGGTCAAGCTGGGGTAACATGCGGCCTGCCGCCTGCATGGGCTCCCACCTCAACGCTGGGGCGGCGCCTCGTTACTGTTTCCATATCTGAGATTATACTCGCATGCCTGCCGCCGCCACCGGGTCAAGCCCGGCCTGGGGAATGCTCCGGCACAGAGACGGCGTCTACTCGCGACACGGGTATCCCGGGGCCATTCGGGAAAGGCAGCGCTCGGCGTCACCTGCATAAGCCGGTCCGGGCAGATGCCTTGAAAAAAAGAACGCGTGTCCCGGCCGGCGGCGGTGTATCGGATCAGCGGTTGCGTAAACCCGATGCCGACGTCCTCAGCGATCACACGCGGCGTCCGACCGCTGGTCAGCGCCAGCCGCTCCGCCTCACGCTGAAACTCCGGTGTCGGTCTGTTCCCGTTTCCCATGGATCACCTCCTCGTTCCTCAGTTGGTGCTCTCCACATTCTCCCGACAAGTCCACAGGCCGGCGATGCGATCGAAGCGGAGCTGCTCATGGCAGATGTCGGCTCCGGAGCGACCCTAATAGCGGATCGTGCCTATGAAACAAACTTGGTCCGCGATCATGCCGAAGCCGCCGGGATCCGGGCGAGCATTTCGTGCCGCGCGATCCGAATGCAGAGCTTGGTGTTCAGCAGATAGGTCTACCGCTAACGCTGCCATGGCGCGGTTACTGTAAGATCCCGATGCTTGCCGAGCGTTGGTGAGACTTCGAGCTTTCGATGAGCCGGTCAGGCATATTGAAGGCCATAAGCGCCCGCCAAGATCGGCATCTTGTCCCTCGAAACTTAGACTGCAGGGTTGGACAACCCTGTTCAGCCCCCACATCTGATGCTGAAACCCAGCAGATGATGAAGGGATGTACGGCATGGTGACTGTTCTGACGCTCCTCGCCGGCTTTGCCCTGCTCATCGCAGGCGGAGAGTTTCTCGTCCGAGGCTCGGTTCAGGTCGCGACAAGGCTCGGCGTCTCGCCGCTGGTCATCGGGCTGACGCTCGTGGGTTTCGGTACGTCCACGCCCGAGCTTGTCATCTCGGTGCAGGCGGCGCTCAGCGATGCGCCCGGGATCGCCTATGGCAACATCGTCGGATCCAACATCGCGAACATCCTGCTGATCGCGGGCGTTGCCGCACTCATCAGCCCGATGGCGATCGCCTCGACCGCGCTGCGGCGGGACGGGGCGGTCATGGTGGCCGTCGCTGCGCTCTTTGCCATGCTGTCGCTCGCGATGCCGCTGGGACGGCTGGTCGGGGCGGCGTTTCTCGCGATGCTTATGGCCTATGTCTACCTCGCCTTCCGGCAGGAACGCAGGGCGCCGGCTGCCGACCACACTGCCGATCATGGGGCTGTCTACGACAAGAGCCTCGCGCTGCAGGAGGCCGACCCCGCGCTTGCGCCGCCGCATCCTCCCGCGCGCTCGCTCGGCTGGTCGGCGGCGATCGCGCTCGGCGGGCTTGTTCTCGTCGTTCTGGGCGGTCGACTGCTGGTCAGCGGCGCGGTGACGCTTGCGCGCGACTTCGGCATCTCGGAGACGGTGATCGGCCTGACCATCGTGGCCGTCGGCACCTCGATGCCCGAATTTGTCACTTCGGTTGTCGCCGGGTTGCGGCGGCAGGGCGACGTGGCCTTCGGCAATATTGTCGGATCCAACATCTACAACATCCTCGGGATCGGGGGTGCTACGGCCCTGATCGCGCCCGGAGCCGTGCCGGTCGAGATCGTGCGCTTCGACAACCTGGTGATGATCGGCGTCTCGCTCGCGCTCGTGGCTTTTGCCTGGACCGGCCTGCGGATCTCGCGCCGGGAAGGCGCGGCGCTGCTGGCAGGCTATGGGATCTACCTGTTCGTGCTGTGGCCCTGATCAGCTGCGGCTTAGGTCCGCGGCGCGTTTCGTGGCCAGCAGCTTGTCGATGCGGCGGCCGTCGAGGTCCACCACCTCGATCCGCCAGGGACCCAGGTCCAGATTGTCGCCGAGGGCGGGGAGGCGGCCTATCCGGTCGATCACGAGCCCCGCCACCGTCTCGAAGTCACGATCCTCCTCGAGGGTCAGGCCGATGCGGTCGGCGAACTCGTCGGCCGGCATCCAGCCCGCGACCAGCAGGCTGCCATCCTCGCGCGCAACAAGCCTCGGTTCGGCCTCCTCGCCTTCGGGGAACTCGCCGGCAATGGCCTGCAGGATGTCCATCGGCGTGATGATCCCCTCGAAATGCCCGTATTCGTCATAGACGAGCACCATGTGGGCCGGGGATTTCCGAAGCGTTTCCAGCACGTCGAGCGCGGCCATGCCGTCCTGCACCACCGGCGCCTCGATCATGACCTCGCGAACCCCCGGCGTGGCCGGGCCGGGATCGAGGAAGTCGCGCGACTTCAGCACACCCACGATGTTGTCCGCGCGGCCGTCGCGGACCGGCAGGCGGGAATGCCCGGTTTCGCGGAAGCGGCGGATGACCACGTCAGCACTATCCTTGACATCGACCACCTCGACCTCGTGGCGCGGCACCATGAGGCCGCGCGCGGTGCGGTCCGCGATGCGCATGACACCGGCGATCATCTCGGTCTCCGCCTTCTCCATGACGCCGGCGGAATGCGCCTCCGATAGCACCAGCTTCACCTCTTCGTCAGTCACCCCGCGATCCGCCCGGCCCGATTGGCCCAGAAGTGCAAGCACGGCCCGGCCGGAGCGGTCGAGCAGCCAGACGATCGGGGCCGCGACGATCGCGATCAGGTTCAGAAGCGGCGCGATCCGCACGGCGACCGCCTCGGGCGCGCGCAGGGCGATCTGCTTGGGGACAAGCTCGCCGAACACCAGCGAGAGATAGGTGATCGCGACGACAACGCCGCCCACACCCAGGGTCTGCGCGAGGCCCTCGCTCATTCCAACGCCGGCCAGCGCATCGGCAAGCCGCACGCCCAGCGTGGCGCCCGAAAAGGCGCCGGAGAGAACCCCCACAAGCGTGATGCCGATCTGTCCGCTCGAGAGGAACCTGCCCGGATTGGCTGCAAGCCTGAGGGCAATGGCCGCGCCGCGGCTGCCATTGTCGGCGAGGACCTGCAGGCGGGCCGGCCGCGACGACACGATGGCAAGCTCGGACATGGCGAGCACGCCGTTCACCAGGGTCAGGGCAAGGACGATCAGGATCTCGAGAAGCATGTGATTGCGTTCCGTGGTAAAGCCCGCGCCGCGGCGCGTCAGGCAAAGGTGTTGACCAGCAGGTAGAGCGCGGACTTGACCAGAGCATAGACCACGCCCACCACGATCAGAAGCGACACAAGGCCCAGCAGCGTTCCTAGCGCGATCCACAGGCTGTCACGTTCGAGGATGCCCAGCGCGATCACGCAGATGGCAAGCGCGGGGATTGCGCTGAAAGGCGCAACAATTCCCTCGCAGGAAAGACAAGCGCTCTGCCTCCGCTCCTTTTGCGCTGGCAGGGAGCATCTGTTCTAGCTCCCGTGCTCCGGCGCGAGGCTGGCCTTGAGCACTGCGGCGGTCGCAAGGAATGGCGCGCAGGGACGTGACCCCCGCAGGACGCTCCGCTGGCATGAGCGGCGGAACCGGCCCGGTGGCCTAGTCATCCATGGACCCCGGAGATGCCCCTGCATCAGGTCAGGCTGAGGACGCTCATGAGCGCGACGCTGACGCCCCGAGCCAGCGTCGCGTGAAGCGGGGGGCCATCATACCTTGCCGCCGAGCGCCACACGCCCACAACCACCATGAGATTGAAGGGCAGCGACAGCCCGTATCCAACGGCCAGCGCCGGCAACGGCTGGTCATAGGTGAGCAGAATGAGGAAAACGACGCTCGTGCTGACATTAACGAGCAGGCCGCCTACCACCGTCCAGCCCCAGAATGCCTCGGACAGGGGAAGATTGCCCATCCAGAGGGCGCGGAGCTTTTCCATTCAGTTCTCCTTCCGGCAACATATCGTCCCCGCTAGTCACCGCCTCAATCCGTGGCCGGCTTGGCTTTCTTCAGCCTCTTCGCGTGGTTCGCGATCCAGTCCATCGCCGCCAGCAGCACGCCTGAGACGACGAAGACGAGGTGGATGATGACCATCCAGCGGATCTGTTCCGTCTCGTACTTGCCCACATCCATGAACACCTTGAGCAGATGGATGCCGGAGATCGCCACGATGGAGGCGACGAGCTTGAGCTTGAGTGCCGAGAAATCGACGTCGCCCTGCCAGTCGGGACGGTCCACATGCCCCTCGAGGTCCATCCGGCTCACGAAATTCTCGTAGCCTGAAAAGATCACGATCATCAGCAGGTTGGCGGCGAGGCTCAGGTCGATCAACGCCAGCACGCCGAGGATCGCGTCGTCCACGCTCATCGTCGCAATCCCGGTGACGAAGCGGAAAAGCTCCAGCGCAAAGATCCAGACAAGGACGGCTATGGTGAGAACGAGGCCCAGATACATTGGGGCAAGCAGCCAGCGGCTGGCAAAGAGGCTGCGCTCGATGAGGCGTTCCATAAGGCTGCTCTACGCTCGGGTGATCGCTGAGGAAGGGCCTTACAGCATCCTGCGTGATGCGGCTACACGCATCGACGGGTCATTGAGGCTTGCCTTGCCTTCAGCGGACTGTGGCACTTGTCATCTCGAATTCGCAAACGCCACCAGCGATGAACGCCTTCTGCGCCTCCGTGAACTTCGATGCCTTCATCGTTCTCAGCTCCTCTGCCAGACCGGAAAGCTTAGCCGAAAACTCCAGCTCCAAACGGTCCAGTTCTCAGGGGGCAGAGCACTATCGCGCGTGGTGCCACCGGGCCGGGTTTTAGGGCGCTTTTGCTCCAGCTTGAGGCAGCACGAAGTTGCTGTCTTCAGCGGCTGGATATGATCGTCCGTGGTGGTGTTTCCAATATGGCCGCTACTGCATTGCGAACGCCTGAGCCTGCATTCCAACATCTGCCACTGTTGTCACCGGTCGAGGCGGGCATCCTATCTGTCCGGGCAACGGTAAACCCTGGGATCTGGCAATCTTGATGTGGGTCAAGGCGCCCCTGCGTGATCGCGAATGGGCGTTCAATCATGAAGGATCTGGGGCCAGCACTCGACCTTGTCATGCCGATGATCGCGCAGATTGCCTTCAGCGAATGGAGTAAAGGCGATGCTGGAATATCAAGTCACGGCACGGCGCATCGACCAACACGGCGCGCTCGCACAGGCCGGGAAAGCCGAGATCGCGCTCGATACTGACGTCAAGGGCCGCATGGATGCGTTCAACCCGGCAGAGCTGTTGTTGGCGGCCGTTGCGGCCTGCATGATCAAGGGGATCGAGCGCGTTGCGCCGTTGAACCATTTTTCCTACCGCGGCGTGGAAGTGAAGCTGCGCGGTCTGCGTCAGGACAGCCTGCCCTTCATGGCGGAAATCACTTACGAGCTGATCATCGACACCGACGAGGACGATCGCAAGCTCGCGCTGATGCATCAGAACGTTCGCAAGTATGGTACGATCTTCAACACCGTGTCGGCGGCCACGAAGCTGGATGGGACAATCCGCAGAAAGGCAGCGGTCGATTGAGCTGATGGACCTTGGGCGCGTAAAATAACCAAGAACTTCAGGCGATTGCCGAGGACGTGACAGCGAGGGGCGGGCAGATCCGTCACGAATTGCCCGAGGCGATCAAGAACTGGTGGCGCGCGCAATCGGCGTGGCGCAGGGCGCCAATGCGCTCGGTAGCTCGGGCTGTCATCGGATCGGCGCCTCACGAAGGACATGCCTTCGCGCCATGCCTCTCCGTCCACGCGAGGGAACCATTTACAAAACTAGAATTGTAGTTATGTTGATGCCATGACCACGATCAGCCCCAACGCCCGCGCCCTTGCCGCCCTTGGCCATGATGCCCGCCTGTCGATCTTTCGCCTGCTGGTGAAGGCGGGGGATGAGGGGCTGCGGGTCAGCGACATCGGCGAGCATCTGGGACTGGCGCCCTCGACGCTTGCGCATCACCTGTCCACCCTGGTCGATGCCGGGCTGGTGCTTCAGGAGAGGCAGGGCCGCGAGGTGTTCAACTGCGTCGATTTTCCGGCGATGCACGCGCTTGTCGGGTTCCTGACCTCCGAATGCTGCGCCGGGGTCACGGTCCGCTCGGCGGAGGATGCCGCATGAGACGGGTGCACCTTTTTTTGCGGCATGAAACAACGGCAAATCCGGAGATCTGGTGATGATTGACACGACCCTGCCGACACCGGGCCTCCGGTCCGCGCTGCGCCATCTCTGGCAGGATCAGCGGGTCTGGCTTGCGTCGGCGCTGATCCTCGTGGCGCTGGTGGTGTTCGACACGGAGCAGTCCGCCGAAACTGCGCTTTTCGCGGGCGATGCGCTGCTGGGCACCGCGCCGTTCCTGATCCTGTCCATAGCCATTGCCGCCTGGGCGAACGCGACCGGCGCCGACAACCTGATCGCCCGGGCCTTCACCGGCGCGCCCGTGCTGATGATCGGGTTGGGCGCGCTGGCCGGGGGCGTCTCGCCCTTCTGCTCCTGCGGGGTGATCCCGCTGATCGCCGCACTCCTGGCGATGGGCGTGCCGCTTTCCGCCGTCATGGCCTTCTGGCTGGCCTCGCCGATCATGGACCCGTCGATGTTCGTGCTGACGGCGGGGGTGCTGGACCTCGAGTTCGCGGTCGCTAAGACCATTGCCGCCATCGGGCTCGGCGTGTTCGGCGGCACCGTGGTCCACCTGATGATGAAGGGCGGCGCCTTCTCCGATCCGCTGCGCGACGGCATCGGCAACGGCGGTTGCGGCGGCGCCAAGATCCGCGCGCCCAAGCCCGTGGCCTGGCGCTTCTGGGACGACGCGGATCGCCGTGCGAAGTTCGGAAGGACCGCGCTGAGCACGACGCTGTTTCTGGCAAAGTGGCTGACGCTCGCCTTCATCCTGGAAAGCCTGATGCTGGCCTGGATCCCGGCCGAGACCGTCACCGCGGCGCTGGGAGGCGAGGGGCTGCTGCCCATCGTGACCGCAACGCTGGTGGGCGTGCCCGCCTATCTGAACGGGTATGCCGCGCTGCCGCTGGTCGGCGGGCTGATCGAGCAGGGCATGGCGCCCGGTGCCGGCATGGCCTTCCTCGTGGCCGGCGGCGTCACCTCGATCCCGGCGGCGATGGCGGTCTGGGCACTGGCGCGGCCACAGGTCTTTGCGCTCTATATCGGCCTGTCGCTGACCGGCGCCTTCGCTTCGGGATTGCTTTTCCAGCTCTGGATCTCGATTGCATGAGCCTGTTGCGACCGGGCGCCCCGGCCCGGTCGTTCCCTTCCTGATTGAAACGCCATCATGATCCCAAGACTGTCTCCAGCGCGGCGCGGGCTGATCGTCGCCGCCCTCGGCTCGTCCCTCACGGTCAGCTGGGCGTCCAGCTACTACATCCCCGCGGTTCTGGCGGTGCCGATGGCCGAAGACCTTGGCCTGTCGCCGGTCTGGGTGTTCGGCGCGTTTTCCATGGCGATGGTGGTCTCGGCGATGGTCGGGCCATGGGCCGGGGCGCGGATCGACGGCGCGGGGGGGCGGGGCGTGCTGATGCTGTCGAACCTCGTGTTCGCGGCGGGGCTTTGCCTGCTTGCCGTGGCCCCTGCGCCCCTTGTGCTTTTCGCGGGCTGGGCGGTGATCGGGCTCGGCATGGGGATCGGGCTCTACGAGGCAGGCTTCGCCACGTTGGCGGGGATCTACGGAAAGGAGGCGCGCGGGCCGATCACCGGCATCACCCTGATCGCGGGCTTCGCCAGTACGGTGGGCTGGCCGCTTTCGGGACTGATGCTGGCGACATGGGGCTGGCGCGAGGCCTGCATCGGCTGGGCGCTGATCCACCTGCTTGTCGCCCTGCCACTGAATGCCTGCCTGCCGAAGGGCACCGGATCGAAAGCGGCCCCGACCTCGCCGGTCGAGGACGGGCCGCCACCGTCACGCATGGCGCTTGGCTTGCTGGCCTTCGTCTTTGCGGCGACCTGGTTCAATTCGACCGCCATGGCCGCGCATCTGCCGGGACTGCTGCAGGCCGCGGGGGCGAGCACGGCCGTCGCCATCGCGGCCGGCGCCCTGATCGGCCCGGCGCAGGTCGCCGCAAGGCTGCTTGAGTTCGGCCTGCTGCGCCGGTTCCATCCGCTGATCTCGACGCGTGCGGCTGCCGCGGCGCATCCTCTTGCCGCGGTGGCGCTCGTCACCTTCGGAAGGCCTGCTGCCTATGCCTTCGCGCTGCTGCACGGGGCGGGGAACGGCATCCTGACCATCGCCAAGGGCACGCTGCCCCTGGCGCTGTTCGGCGCAGGCGGCTACGGGCGGCGCATCGGCTGGCTCAACGCCCCGGCGCGCATCCTGCAGGCGGCGGCCCCGCTCATCTTCGGGGCGGCACTGACGGCCTGGGGGCTTTCGGCGATCTGGCTGACCGCGGGGATCGGGCTCGCTGCGCTGATCGCTCTGCTCCTGTTGAAGAAGCCCTAAGCGTCCTTAGTCTCCATCCCTTGCAGCGGTAGCAGATCCCGGAAGAATGGTTGATGGGTGCGGCGGCACATGCTCGCCCTGCATCGAAGTGAAGAACAGCGAAACATCAAAAAAAACCGACAGATTGGCGGCTGTTCTCCAAGGCTTAATCGCCTGCCTGCCGTCAGCGGCGCTCTCAGGAGGTCTCAGGGCCTGATCTGCGACATGCTGCCTGACCTGCCACTGAACTTTCATCCAGTTGCGACCGGAGGCGATCCAATGCTCATAGACATTCTCTCCGAGCCCGCGCACCTGCGCGTGGGTCTTTGGAAACAGGCTGGCCGATGCCAGTTCACCGCCGTGGGAGTACTTCGAGATGATAAGCTTGTCGCCGCAGGGCCTAATCTTTGGGCGCTCCCATGGCAGAAGGCGGGCGACCGTCTCCTGGATCCACGGCGCGCCGGGGTCGGCGGCCAGTTTCGACCGCATCTCCTCGGTCCGGTCCCGCAGCCTCGTGAGCATTGTGGCCGGTCCGACGCAGCGGACCTCCGCACGCATCTCGGGGAAACCGATCGGCTGCTGCAGTCGGTGTCTGGTGTGGGCATAATTGTCGCTGTCACACCCATGTCTGAGTTGCCGGGGATTGGCACAGCCGATTGCTGAAAGATCGCGGCTCTCGCTGGAATTGCAACTAGTGCCCGGGACTGTGGCCAGCGCAACGGAAGACGGCTCTTCGGTCGCGGAAGTGGTCTGCCCCCTGAAAAGTGGTCCTCCCTGAAGTAGGCTTTCGAGCCAGATGGAGGACGAAGGAATGCCCCAGAAGAAGTACAAGCCCGAAGAGATCGTCGCGAAACTCCGCCAGGTCGATGTACTCGTGTCGCAGGGCCAGTCGGTGGCCGAGGCGGTGCGGTCGATCGGCGTGACCCAGTTCACCTATTACCGGTGGCGCAAGGAGTTCGGCGGCCTGAAGACCGACCAGGTGAAGCGGCTCAAGGAACTCGAGAAGGAGAACGAACGGCTTCGGAAGGCGGTCTCCGACCTGACGCTCGAGAAGCTCATCTTGCGCGAGGCCGCGTCGGGAAACTTCTGAGCCCCGCCCGCCGTCGTGCTTGCATCGACCACGCCCGGCAGAAGTTCCGCATCTCGGAGCGGTTCGCCTGTCGCGTGCTCGGGCAGCATCGGTCGACCCAGCGGAAGATGCCGCGCGGAAGGGCCGATGAAGACGCGCTGACCGCGGACATCATCGCGCTCGCCTCGCAGTACGGACGCTACGGCTACCGGCGTATCACGGCGCTCCTTCGGGAGGCCGGCTGGGCGGTGAACGTGAAGCGGGTCGAACGGATATGGCGGCGGGAGGGGCTCAAGGTTCCCCAGAAGCAACCGAAGAAGTCGAGGCTCTGGCTCAACGACGGGTCCTGCGTCCGTCTGCGGCCCGAGCGTCCGAACCACGTCTGGTCCTACGACTTCGTCGAGGCCCGGACCCACGACGGAAGGAAGTTCCGTATGCTGAACCTCATCGACGAGTTCTCACGCGAATGCCTGGCGATCCGCATCGACCGGAAGCTGCGGTCGACGGATGTCATCGACGTATTGTCCGACCTGTTCATCCTGCGAGGCGTGCCCGAACACATCAGGTCGGACAACGGCCCGGAGTTCGTGGCCAAGGCTGTGCGGGACTGGATCGCTGCCGTCGACGCAAGGACCGCCTACATCGAGCCGGGCAGCCCTTGGGAGAACGGATACTGCGAGAGCTTCAACGCCAAGCTCCGCGACGAACTCCTCAACGGCGAGATCTTCTACAGCCTGGCCGAGGCGAAGATCGTCATCGAGAGCTGGCGCCGGCATTACAACACCAAGCGCCCGCACTCATCGCTGGGCTACAGGCCGCCGGCCCCCGAGGTCATCTCGTGTCCGGCTTCGCCATCCGGAGCCACTTCGCCGGCCACGCCAGCCGTAGCGCCAAGACCCGTCATGCACTAAGACTGAAACCGGACCACCCGATGGGGGCAGGCCAGTCCATTGGCTCGAACCAATGGCGCCTCAATGGACGACCCCAGAGCATGTTGGGTGCCGGCACCCGGAACTGGCGGTTCACCTTGTCCAGCGGACAGGGCGCCTTCTTGTCGGGGATCGTCGTCCTGTGCGGCTTGCCCCGGATAATGCCTTGAATACCCATGTCCTTCACCAACCCTGCGACTGTGCAGCGGGCGAGGTTGAAGCCCTCGCGGCGCAATTGGTGCCAGACCTTGCGGACGCCGTAGACACGCCAGTGCCAGGCACCGGTCGGATGAGTTCGGCTGATGCGACGAATTCCTCGGGCCAGGACATCTCGACCCCGAACCCTTGATCCTGCGTTCCGCTCATACACGCCACGGCACTCTGGGCTGATCCATGTCAGCCTTGCTTTATCCGCCGTGGGCTAGTCTCGGCCGTACGGACGGCCTGCCACGGGCCGATCATCAAGCGCGGGGGAAATTGATGAACCAGATCATATACATCGTCGGACTTATCGTGATCGTGCTGTTCATTCTGGGGTTTCTCGGGCTGCGCTGAGCCCGGGCGCCCGGGCATTTCCCGTGAACCGGACCGACGCGACCCTGCCGGCCGGAGCCGCACTGACGCATTTTGGCGCTGCGCGCGCGCCAATGGTCGAAGCTGATGCACACGGGGTCTCCGCCCGTCCGACCGTATGAAGGGCGCGCGGGGATCCAGTATCCACACAGGAGTCACAGTCATGGAGAAGGACCGCATCAAGGGGACCGCCAAGCAGGTCGAAGGCTCGATCAAGGAAGGGCTTGGCAAGGCATCGGGCGACAAGGTGCTCGAGGCCGAGGGCAAGATCGAAAAGGCCGAGGGCTTTTTCCAGAAGGCATTCGGCAAGCTCAAGGATGCCCTGCGCAGGGGCTCGCGCTAGGTTCCGGCTGGGAGTATCCGCGCTTTCCGATTTTCTGGCCCGGGCGGAGGACACCTATCGGAGCCGCCACTCGTGTCGCGTCAGAGGGGACTCGACGGGTCTTGCTGCGGGGTGGATCAGGGTCTGCGGACAGAATTGCCGCCGGCCAGGATGCCGTTGATAAGGGCTGCAACGGCTGCGTGCATCGCGTCATCGCCGCCCGCAGGCGCGTGCATGTGCGCCGCCGCAGCATCCGAGAGCACGCCGACAATCTCGTTTTCCGGCAGGATCTTGCGATCGTTCAGGGCCAGCAGCAACGACTCGCAGATGGAAAGCGCGGCAAGTCCGGCGATGTCGTTGGGAACGGGCATGAGGGGGGTCGCCTCCTGTTTTGCGGCGGTTGGGGCCAGGCTAAGTCAGCCGAGCGATTTTGCCATGATAGCCGCATTCCCGCGGGCAGAACTGACATGCAGCAGCTTTCGGCGCCCGATCCGCGGTATCTGAACAGGGGAACAAGCTGACGCAGATGCAAGGATGAAGGGGGGCGTGTTGAGCCTGGACAGTCCGTTATCCAGAAAACTGTCGGTGTTCGTCGCCCTTTCGGACACCGATCTAGAAACTCTTGCGAGCCTGTACCGACGGCGTCGCAGGTTTCGGTCCGGGCACGAGATGGTGCATGAGGGCCAGAAGAACACATCCGCCTTCATCCTGGCAAAGGGCTGGGCCTGTTCCTACAAGATGCTGCCGGACGGGGCGCGGCAGATCGTGGACTTCCAGGTTCCGGGCGACATTCTCGGGCTGCGCAGCATCCTGTTTCGCACGGCCGATCACAGCATCGAGGCGATCACCGGGATCGAGGTTTCAGAGGTGCTTGCCCCGGACATCATGAACGCGTTCGCGAACGCTCCCCGGCTGGCAACGGCCGTGCTCTGGGCTGCTTCCAGGGACGAGGCGATGGTGGTGGAGCATCTGGTGGATCTCGGCCGTCGCTCGGCCGAGGTGCGCATGGCGCATTTCCTGCTGGAGCTCGGGGAACGGTTGAAGCTGGTGGGCGTGGGGGATGCGAAGGGTTTCAATTGCCCGCTGACGCAGTATCACCTGGCCGATGCGCTGGGTCTGAGCGCGGTCCATGTGAACCGCGTCCTTCGCCATCTGCGCGAGGAGGGGCTCGTGACCTTCAGGAAGGGGCGCGTCGTCTTTGACGATTTCGCCCGGCTGACGGAGCTTGCGGGCTTCGAGCCGGGATACCTGGATCAGGACGGTCCCCGGCTGCGGTGAGGCGTTCTCCCCGGCAAGCCTGCCGGGGAGATGTCGTCATTCGCTTTCGAAGATCAGGAGAGCGCGCGGCGCGCCGCTTCGAGCTCACGGGTGCACTCACCCTCGTTCTTCGCGGCGAGCGCTTTTTCGGCCGCCTTGTAATGCGTCAACGCCTCGTCCTTCTTGGGACCGGCGGGCGCCTTGTCCCAGGCTGCCTTGACGGCCTTCATCTTGTCAGCGGTGCCGGACATCGGGGTCTTGTTTTCCATGTGCTTGTTCCCTTGCTGGTCTGTTCGAACTGACGAAGCCGCCCGGCCGGGCCGGAACGATGCCCGGTCAGCGAACCGGGAAGCTTCGTCGATACTCGATACAAACGACCGACGGCGAAAATTGCTGCCGTCCCGAGGACCATAGCGGGACGGGGCGGCGGCGAAGCTGATGCAGGTTGGTGCGGACATGGATTCTTTGCCCCCTGAAAACGGAATGGACGGGCGCGGGCTTTTGCCCGGCCCGTCCAGCAAGCGCCGCCGGCGATCCCGATCAGTTCGTTGGCGTTATGATGATCTCGACCCTGCGGTTCTGCGCCCGCCCGGCCGCGGTCGCGTTCGATGTGATCGGCTCGTAGTAGCCGCGCCCCGACACGGTCATCCTTGAGGCGGACGTGCCGGCGGCCACAAGCTCCATCGCGACAGCCATCGCGCGGTCCCGGCTGAGTTGGTTGTTGTAGGCGGCCGATCCGACGTTGTCGGTGTGGCCCACGACCCGCACGGTCGAGTTCGGATGGCGCTGCAAGCTGTCCGAGATCGCCCTGAGCGCGGGCCGGAAGCCGGGATCGACAACCGAGGAGGCGGTTCTGAAGGTCACCGCCTCCGGCAGGATCACCCGAAGCTGGGAGCCGGCGTTCAGCACATCGGCGCCGGTTCCGGCCAGCGACTGGCGCAACTCGCGTTCCTGGCTGGCCATCTGGGCACCGATCGCGCCGCCGACCGCTGCACCGATCGCCCCGCCGATCAGGGTCGAGCGGGTATCCCCGCCGATGATCTGGCCGGCCGCAGCCCCGGTCAGCCCGCCGATGACGGCTCCGGTCGCGGGCTGGTTCGCGGTCCCTTCATTGTAGGTGCAGCCGGATAGCCCAAAGGTTGCGGCAGCAACGGCAATGATCACCTTGTCATGATAGCACATCTCGCGTGTCCTTTCCTGGGTGAGCCCTGGACAGTCGCTGCCAGGCGATCACACCGAACTCCTTGGAAAATGGCATGAATCACGATGAGGTATCCTGATCTGTGTTAGGCCCCGTGGCCCCTTACGCCCGCCTGTCGCCACAGGATGGGGCAGGTGTCGGACCTTTGCCGCCGATGCGGCGGCGCATTCCCGCCGAACAGAGGACATATCGAGGAAAGCAGACGCAGATCAGTCGGGGCCGAGTCGTCCCGTGGTAGGTTTGCTTCGGGATACGGCGCCCGGCGAAGCTTTCGGCGCGTCGCGCGTTCGGTCGATCGCGGGCTGTCGCCGACGCAGCGGGCGCCTCCGGTTTCGACGGAAGACGACGTTTTCCCGCGGACCCCAATGCAACCGTGTCGAGGTGAACAGATGCCGACCAATTCCCTGCGAACCACCACGGCGCTTCTTGCCGCGCTGTCGCTCGCTCAGCCGTTTCCGGCGCTGGCCCAGCCCGCGCCGCGCGCCAACGAGAACGCCACCGAAAACGCTGAGGCGCCCGGGCGCGGATCGGGAAACGAGCGCGCGGCACGTCCCACCTTCGTGGAGATCTGCGCCGAGGCGATGATCGACGAGGCCCGCGCCTGCGAACAGCATCTCGCGGAGCTTCTGGTCGCGGCCGAGGCGCGCGTGACGGATGCGGTGGAGGCCGCTGATCGCGCCAGGCTCGAGGCAGAGGCGGCCGCACGTGCATCCGCCGAAGCCGACGCCACCGGGAAGACCAAAGCCGAGGCAGAGAAGCTGGAACGCGCCGCCGCGGATGCCGAATTGCGCGCCACCGAGGCGGTCGATACGGCCAGCTGGCTTGCCGCCGAAGCCGAGGCGGCCGCAGAGGCTGCAGCCGAGGCGGAAGCGGCTGCCGCAGACGAGGCCGAGGCGCAGGCGGAAGCGGCGGCTGAAGCAGAGGCGGCGGCTGAAGCGGAAGCGGAGGCTCAGGCCGAAGTAGATGCGGCGGCAGAGACACAGGCCGCGGAAGAGGCCGCGAAAGACGCCGGAGTGGCAGAGGCAGAAGCAGCGGCAGAAGCCGAAGCGACGGCTGAAACAGAAGCTGAAGCGGCGGCTGAAGCAGAGGCAGACGCCGAAGCAGCGGCAGACGCCGAAGCAGACGCAGCGGCCGAACCCGAGGCCGATGCCGCCGCTGCCGAAGAGGGCGCGCCCTCGGAAACGGAGGCCGCCTCGGGAACGACCGAACCGTCCGCTCCCGTTGCGCAGGACTGTGCAGCCGAGATCGTCGATGCCGACGGAACCATCCGCTGTGTCGATGAGCTGACCCCGGAGACAATCGACGCCATCGCTGCCGACACCGAAACGAGCACCGGGGCCGCGAGCGAGGCTGAAGTCGCCATCGAGGAAGTCGACGAAGGCGACCGCCGCTCGAGCAGCGAGGAATTCGTCGAATGGCGCCGCGATGCACAGACCGATCGCAGTGACACGGAAGCCGCCGATACGGCCGCAACGGCGACCGCGGACAGCGACTCCGGGCTGAGCAACCTCGAGAAGGCGGGCCTCCTGGCCCTCGGCGCGGTAGTGGTCGGCGCGATCCTGTCCAACGGCCAGCGGGTGGAGGCCAATACCGGCGACCGTGTGATCGTGGTCGATGACGATGGCACCTACAGCGTGCTCAAGGATGACGATGCGCTTCTTCGAGAGCCAGGCGCGGAAGTGCGCACCGAGCGCTTCAGCGATGGCTCGTCGCGAACCGTCGTCACCCGCGACGATGGAACCCGTATCATCACGGTCCGGGATTCCACCGGGCGCGTCCTGCAGCGCCGGCGGGTGGACCCGGACGGGCGCGAATACCTGCTGATCGATGATACCCGCGTGTTCGAGCCGGTGAACTTCGCGGATCTGCCAAGGCCAGCCTTTGACGACTACGACTACCGGGCGGCGTCCGACCGGGAAAGCCTGCGCCAGGCGCTGTTGGCGGCCGATCAGCGGATCCTTGGGCGCAGCTTCAGCCTGCGGCAGGTCCGGGAGTATGCCGATGTGCGCGAACTTGCGCCCGAGATCAACCTCGGCGCGATCACCTTCGCCACGGACTCTGCCGCGTTGCAACCGTCGCAGGCCGAACTCCTCGAGGAGATGGGCCTGCTGATGCGCGACCTGATCCGTGAAGATCCCACCGAGCTGTTCCTGGTAGAGGGCCATACCGACGCGGTCGGAAGCGCCGGACACAATCTGCTTCTGTCGGATCGCAGGGCCGAGTCCGTGGCGCTCGCGTTCAGCGAGTATTTCGGTGTTCCGGTCGAGAACATGGTCGTGCAGGGCTATGGCGAACGCTTCCTGAAGATCCAGACGCAGGCGGCCGAGCGGCTCAACCGGCGCGTCGCCGTCCGCAGGATCACGGCCCTGGTGCGGTAGTGTCGCGGCCACGGGCCACCGCCTGGCTAGAGGGACGAGCGCGCAGCAAGCGCAGGAAAAAGGATGAAACCTACCATGACGACACCCCTGCCGGAGACCACCGAACTGGAGCGGCGGGTGCTTGCCCATGAAAGGGTGCTGCAGGCCCTCATCGCCTACATGGCCCGCACCGAGCCGCGGTTCATCGACCACCTGAAGGAACGCTTCGTCGAACCGATGCGCATGGCGCATCACGAACAGGACCACCTTGAAACCGACGACTACGCGGAAGAGTTCATCCGTTCCATCATGCTCATGGGAGAGGCGATGGCGCCCCGGAGGCGGGAGCCTCTGGGCGCGGAAGAGCATCCGGAGGGGACTGGATCGCGTGGCCCGTCCGCGCAGTACCCGGCAAAGCAGGGCCGGGTCCAGGTGCGCGAGCGAAGCGGGATCTGGGAGGTGCGGCTCGACGGCAAGTTTCGGGGCGACTACCACCGGAAGGAACACGCCCTCGCAGCCGCGGCCCTGCTGAAGCAGTCACTGTGATGACCGGTGGCGGCAGGGCGACCGTTCCGTAGGGTTTCGGGATCCGGAGTGCTGCAAACAACGCCATGTCGCCGGGATCTGACAAGCGTGATGCCGATCCGCGCGTACGAGAGTGACCCTGGAGGAATTGTCACCAGGCACAAGGCGATGGTCGCGCCCACATGATGGCAAACTTGGACATGGCCGTTGCAGCGTCACCAGGGTCAGACCAGGGGCGATCGGCTTTTCCACAAGCCCGCAATGCGAGCAGGCGCCCCTTAAACAGACCTGTATCAATCCCGCGCCTGTCGTCTCGTGTCATGTTGCCATCGGGATACGGCATCCATGGGGCGTGTCGGCCCGTTTGCTGTTCGGGTGCTGCTGGTGGATGCGGGCTGATCGACGCCCTCCTGCAGGCAGATAACCCGCAAGGCTTGAAGGAGTTCTTTCATGAGCCGCCTTTCGCATTCCGAAGTCCACATGGTGCACAGGATAGGCTGGCTTCGTGCGGCCGTTCTGGGCGCAAATGACGGGATCGTCTCGACATCGAGCCTGATCGTCGGGGTTGCCGCCGCAGGCTCGGGCAAACCCGAGGTGCTTGTTGCCGGGCTTGCCGGGCTGGTTGCCGGCGCGATGTCGATGGCCGCCGGTGAGTACGTCTCGGTCAGTTCCCAGACCGACGCCGAACGGGCGGACATCCTGCGCGAGACGGGCGAACTGGCAGAAACACCGGCCCGGGAACTGGAAGAGCTGACGCAGATCTACGTTGCGCGCGGGCTCGATCGCGACCTTGCCGGAAAGGTCGCCCATCAGCTGACCGCGCATGACGCGCTCCGCACGCATGCCCGCGACGAGTTGGGCATTTCGGAAACGGTGATGGCGCATCCGATACAGGCCGCGGTGGTGTCCGCGCTGACCTTTGCGGTCGGGGCCGCGGTCCCGCTAATCATAGCTCTCCTGTCACCTGCCTCGCAGGTCACCGTCATGGTGGCGGCGTCCACCCTTGTTGCCCTGGCGGTGCTGGGCGCATCAGGTGCTTCCGCCGGCGGTGCGGGGATTGCCAGGGGCGCTGCAAGGGTGACTTTCTGGGGCGCCCTTGCGATGGCTGCGACGGCGTTGGTCGGGATGCTTTTCGGTGTGACGGTCGGGTAGGGGAATGGCCTGCGGGGGATGGCAGAACGCAGGGGCCGAGCCGCGCACGGCCCCGGGCCGGC
This sequence comes from Halovulum dunhuangense, assembly GCF_013093415.1. Classification (NCBI taxonomy): domain Bacteria; kingdom Pseudomonadati; phylum Pseudomonadota; class Alphaproteobacteria; order Rhodobacterales; family Paracoccaceae; genus Halovulum; species Halovulum dunhuangense. The sequence goes on along the minus strand of NZ_JABFBC010000007.1, from coordinate 1,295 downwards.
ATTTCGGGCGGCGTCTCCGCGCCCTCGGGGAGGCGCTTTCGGTTGACTTCCGTCAACTCGCATCCGGCTGAAGTTGCTAGCTTTCAGGCATCCTGCACCTTTCAGAGGCGCATTCGCGGCGGACGGGGATCTCGGGGGTGGGTTCGGCAGGCGGAATGGCCGCGCGAAAATTCGGCAATGGAGGCTGACCGCGTGCCTCGGTCGGGCACCAGGGCGGCCGATACGCAATTCTCGAGGGCAAGCGCTGCGAGGTAGCGGCGTGTGAAAGGTGGATCACCATGGGTCGCAGCGGAATGTTACTGGTCATCGCCGTGCTCGTCGCGGGCCTGCTCGTGATCGGCTACCTGTACTACCAGGAAAGCCAGAGCGGCATCGACATCGAGATCGGCGAGCAGGGCGTCACGATCGAAGGAAACTGATCAGCCGGGGCCGCCGCGGGGCGTGCGGTCGCGGCCAGCAGGTCACAGAAGCGCGTCGATGGAGGAAACGTCATGACGCTCGGCACCATTCTCGTCATCATCCTGATCATCTTCCTGCTCGGGGGGTTCAGCGGTCGCTTCGGCGGCTATGGCTATGGCTACGGGCATGGCGGCGTCGGCGTGATCGGCGCCATCCTCATCATCGTCCTGGCGCTGGTCCTGCTTGGCCGCCTGTGATGCCGCGTGCCCTCGCTACTCCACCCGGCTGAGGTGGAGTTCCGGGCGAGACCGGCCGGCCTGCGTCAGGCGGCGGCGTAACTGGTGAAGACGTCTGCCGATCCGTCCCGCTGCACCAGCAGGACATCATAGGCGTCGCGCGCGCTTTCGGGGCCCATGCCGGGCGAGCCGTAGGGCATGCCGGGAACCGCGAGACCGACGGCCTCGGGGCGTTCGTCAAGCAGTCGGCGAATGTCTGCTGCGGGAACATGGCCCTCGATCATGTAACCCTCCACCCTCGCGGTGTGGCATGAGCCCAGTTCCGGCGGGATGCCGTTCTCCAGCTTGTAGCGCATCAGAGCCGTGCCGGCAGCGGCCTCGGTCGTCACGGCAAAGCCGTCCTGCTCGAGGATCTCGATCCAGGCCGAGCAGCAACCGCAGTTGGGATCCTTCACCACGTGGATCGCCGGTCCGGCGGCTTGCGCAAGGCGGCCGAGCGGCGAGGCCACCACCAGCGCGGTGCCCCCGGCCAGAAGCATCCGGCGCGACAAGGTGTTCGGGGTCATCTGGTTCTCCTTCCGGGACTTCATGTGTGTCCCGGCAGGTCAGAGGTCAACCTGCCTGAGCCGCAGGGCATTCGCGATCACCGACACCGATGAC